>NZ_JBNQTI010000008.1:0-113262 GCF_050325825.1 Kitasatospora sp. LaBMicrA B282 | reverse complement strand
GTGGGGGGGTGTGGGTGGGGGGGGGGAGGGGGGGGGTGCGTGGCAACTCGGGGGGGGCTCGTTTGGTTGGGGAGCGGACGCCCCTGCGTCGGCTACGCGCCGTCTCCGGCTCCAGGTGCGGGCAGTCTCGTCGGCGCGGCGGTCCGACGGGCGTGCAGCACGTTGGCGTCCAGCGGCAGTGGTGCGTGGCCGACCAGGTGGAGCCCGGCGTCCTCGAGCAGCCGCGCGTAGTGGTCGGCGGTGCGTTCCCGGCCGCCGACGTTGCACATCATGTGCAGGTCCCAGGCGGTGGCGAGCGAGGGCGAGCCGTCGGCCGGCAGCAGGCGCTCGACGATGAGCAGGTCGGCGTGGGCGGGCATGGCCCGGGCGCAGTGGCGCAGGATCGCCCGGCAGCGGTCGTCGTCCCAGTCGTGCAGCACGCGGGCCAGGAGGTAGACGTCGGCGCCCGGGGGCACCTCGGCGAAGTCGCCCGCGTGGTACGTGCAGCGGCCGCCGGTCACGGGTGCCAGGCGGCGGCGGGCGGCCTCGATCACGTGCGGCCGTTCGAGCAGGACGCCGCGCAGGCCGGGGTGCGCGGCCAGGACGCGGCCGAGCAGTTCCCCGTTGCCGCCCGCGACGTCGACCACGGTCCGGGGCTCGGCGGCCCGGCCGGCGGCGACCAGGACCGGGTGGGCGGGGAGCGGTTCGAACATGGACGAGCTGGCGGCCATGGAGCGGTCGAAGCGGTCGGCCAGTTCGGGGTGGCGGGCGAAGTAGTCGAAGTGGTTCTGCCCGAAGAGCTGCTCGAAACCGGTCCGTCCGCTCCGCACGGCCTGGGTGAGGAGGGCGAACGACTGGTAGAACGGGCCGCCGTACATCAGGGCGAGCGGCTGCATCGAGCCGGGGCCGTCCGCGCGCAGCAGCGCCCCGGTCTCGGTGAGCCGGAACCCGTCCGGGCCCTGCGCGACCACGCCCAGCATGGCCAGGTAGCGCAGCAGCGTCGCGAGGCTGTCCGGGTGGGCGCCGACCTCCTGCGCCAACGCCTCGGGGGTGGTGCCGGTCCGCAGGTCCAGGGCTTCCGGCAGCCGCAGGTGGGCGCAGGCCGCCAGGGCCTGGGTCGTCCACGCACCGGTCAGCAGGCGCAGGAGCGTTTCAGCAGGCGGCCGACCGTGGTCCGGGGTCAGGTGGGCGGCGAGCACGTCCCGGTGGTCCCCGCGGGCGTAGAGCTCCATCCGCCGGTAGCCGGCCTTCGCATCCGCGGGGGCGGTGAAGTAGAAGACCGTGCCGTCCTCGTGGGGGTTGTAGCCGCCCCCGTCGGGGACGGCGCCCCGCCGCGCGAAGATCGCGCACAGGCCGCGCAGCACCAGCGGATCCGGCTGCTCGATCTCGAAGGCCAGGTGGGCCTCGTTGTCCTGGGTGCGTTCGCTGGCGGCCAGTTCGGTCAGCTCGGACCCCGGCGGGACGGTCAGGGTGAAGACCTCGACCACCCGCCGTTCGCCGTCCGCGTCCTGCACCGCGGGGCGCAGGATCCGCACGTCGAGCTCGGTGATATCGCGCCGGTGGCGTTCGGCCAAGCGCTGCCGCACCACCACGCTCGGTTGCCCCGGGCCGTCGGCGGCCAGCCCGCAGGCGGTCAACTCGGCGCGCAGCGCCCGGTCGTTCGGCGGGAACACCAGCAGCGCGGCGTGCGCGAAGCGGCAGCGGTCCGCTAACGCCCGCAGCTCCAGGCCGTCCAGGCCGGGCAGCAGGAGCCGCAGCAGCGTGGCGGTGTCCTGGGTCCTGACGAAGTCGACCGTCGCGCGCAGGCGGGCCGTGTCGCCGGGGGCGGTCGTCGTGATGGTCATCGGAAGACGTCCTCGTTGCGGTGTCGGGGGGTATGCGTAGCAGGGGCGGACTCAGACGCCGACGTAGTTGGCGGCGAACCAGTCCTGGTGGGTCCGGGAGGTGCGCAGCGATTCGAGGCGGGAACGGCGCAGGGCGTCGCGGAACAACGTTTCGGCACCCGACCCGGGGGCGCCGTGCAGCAGTTCGATCATCCAGAGCGAGAACTCCTGCGCCCGCCAGATGTGGGCCAGGCAGCGTGCCGAGTAGCGGGCGAGCGGTTCGGGATCGCCGCGGCGGAGGTCGTCGAGCAGGGCGCGGGCCAGCAGCTCGGCCTCCAGCACGGCGAGGTTCGCACCCTTGGCGGCCGACGGGCTGATCAGGCTGGCGGCGTCACCCACCAGGAAGAGCGAGCCGTGCCGCAACGGTTCGAGGACGTCGGACTCCAGGTCGACGACGCCGCGTTGGACGATCCGCCCGGTGCGCAGCGGGCCGTGCTCCGCCGCGCGCATCCGCACCGCGAGCTCCTCCCAGATCCGCTCCTCGGACCAGGCGGCGGCCGAGCTGCCCCGCTCGCACTCCAGGTAGTACCGCGTGACCTCGGCGGAGCGCGGCATGTGCCCGGCGAAGCCCCGCCGGTGCACCGCGTAGCCCACCGCGTCCAGACTCGGCGGCGCCTCGGCGAGCAGGCCCAGCCAGGACACGCCGTGGTCGCGGCGGTGGCGCACCGTGCCGGGCGGAAGGGCTCGCCGTGCGGCACCGTGCCGCCCGTCGCAGCCGGCGACGTACCTGCCGTGCCACCGGTCGGGTCGCCCGTCGCCCTCGCGGACGGTCACCGACGGTCGGGTGCCGTCGGCGTCGAGCACGGCCACCGCCTCGGTGTCGAACCGGATGCGTCCCCCGGCGTCCAGGAAGCGCTCCACCAGGTCGCTGACCAGGTCCTGTTGCGGGTAGACGGTGTGCAGCTCACCGTGCCCGAGGCAGCCGTAGTCGAGGTGGAAGCTGCCGTCCTCGGTGCGGAACTCGCAGACGCCGTGCGGCTGTCCGCGCCGGCGCAGCCCGTCGGCCAGCCCGTGCCGGTCGAGGACCCGCACGGTGTGCGCAGCGAGGAAGCCGGCCCGGGCCCGCGTCTGGACGTGCTCCCGACTGGACCGCTCCAGGACGACGCAGTCGACCCCGCCGGCGTGGAGCAGACTCCCGAGGACCAGCCCGGCCGGCCCCGCGCCCAGGATGACCACGTCGGCTCGGTTGCGGACTGCTAAACGATGCTGACTTTCTGTCACAGGGGTGGATCATAACCACTGAAAATTGCATGGATTGCCGAAAATCACCCGAATGCGCGCAGCCGATCCGGCTGATTCCCGCGGGGTGGGAGATGGGGATGTCCGGTTGCTTGGGTTGATCCGGCTTCTGCGTTCGAGCGCCTTCCCCGGCCGTGACCTGGGGCGATCGTGAGGACCGCGGGCGGGCGTAGCATCGGGGGCGTGTCGGCTGGCTACGCGGAGCGTGCGTCCCGGCTGCCGGGGGCGGTCGTCTGGACGCGGGGGCCCGGCGGGCTGGGCGGTGGTGGGGTGGGGTCCGTGCTGCCCGACGGGTGCATGGACCTGCTGTGGACCGAGGGTCGGCTCGTCGTCGCCGGCCCCGACACGCGTGGGTACCGTCTCGGGCCTGAGGTGCGGGGCCCGTGGGTCGGTGTGCGGTTCTTTCCCGGCACCGCCCCAGGCCTGCTCGGCGTTCCGGCGCACGAGGTGCGTGACCGACGGGTGGACCTCGCCGACCTTCGGCCCGGTGCCGGCACCCGCCGGCTCACCGACCGGATGGCGGCGGCGCCCGATCCGGTCACCGCGCTGGAGGACCTGGCGCTGCGGCTCGCTGCCGAGGCGGAGCCGCCCGACCCGCTGCTGCGGGCGGTCGTCGGGTCGCTCGCGGCCGGCCGGTCCGTCGCGGCGACCGCCGCATCGGTGGGCCTGGGGGAGCGGCAGTTCCACCGCCGGTCGCTGGTCGCCTTCGGCTACGGCCCCAAGACCCTGGCCAGGGTGCTGCGTCTGCAGCGCGCCCTCGCCCTGGCCCGGGCCGGGGTCCCGTTCGCGGCGACGGCGGTCCGGGCGGGCTTCGCCGATCAGGCCCATCTGTCGCGCGATGTCCGGGAGTTGACGGGTGAGTCGCTGACCGGGTTGGTGGGGCCGGGGTTCGGCCGGTAGCCCAGACCGTTGCTCAGCCGGTGGCGTCCGCCAGGGGTGCGAAGAGGTCGACGCCGTTGCCGTCGGGGTCGTGCAGCACGGCGTACCGCTGACCCCAGAAGGCGTCCCACGGCTTGAGTTCGCCGTGGTACCCGGCGTCGACGAGGTCCTGGTACACCTCGTCGACGTGCTCGGGGCCCGTGCACAGGAACGCCAGCCCCATCCGGCCGTCCCCGGTCGGCGGGCGCCACGACGGGTGGAAGGAGCGGACGGTGGCCTCGGTGTCGAGGGTGACGCGCAGTCCGCCCGGGAGTGCGGCCTCGACGTGCGGCTGGTCCTCGGAGCCGTCGGGGAACTCGAGCCCGAGGCGCCGGTAGAAGGCGAGCGAGGCGGCCAGGTCGGAGACGACCAGGCCGATGACGGCGAATGCGGGTGTCGGCGTTGTGCTCATGGCTCGAAGCCTAGGCAGGGACGGGCGCGTGGTCTTGAAGAAATCGGACCTCCAGCCGGTCCGCCCAGTCCCCTCCAGGATCACCCGAGCAGGTCGGAGAGGTGGGCGGGGTGCAGGCGCGCGCTCGTCCGCGCGACGGCGAGGAACTCGGCGATCAGCGGGTGCGGCGCGGGCCGGGCGAACACGGCCAACCGGCGGCGGTGGCGCGGGGTGAGGCGTAGCACCGTGCCCGGGAAGTCGGGGGTCAGGACGTTGGCGGGGACGATGGCGACGCCGAGCCCGGCGGCGACCAGGTGGGGAATGGCGGCGGTCTGGGTCGAGCGGGTGACGGCGTTCGGGGTGAACCCGGCCTCGGTGCAGATCCGTTCGACGTGTCCGGCCAGGGCGTGCGTCTGCTTGTACTGCACCCAGCGGCGGTCCGCGAGGTCCGCCGGGCGCACCGTCGTACGACCCGCGAGCGGGTCGCCGGGTGGCAGGATGGCCACGAACTCCTCGGCGCCCAGCGCGTGGTGGGGACCTTCCCAGGCGTCGGGCAGCGGGCCGACCGCGACGTCGGCGGTGGCCTCGGTCATGGCGGTGGCGAAGGAGTCCAGGCCGTCGTACTCGTGCAGGACCACGTCGACCTGCGGGTGCCGGGCGTGCCAGGCGGCGAGCACGGAGGGCACCACGCCGAGGGCGATGGAGAGCATCGAGGCCAGGTGGAGTTGGCCGTCGACCATCCCGGCGACGGCGCGGGCGGCGCCGGTGGCCCGCTGGGCGCCCTCGATGGCCTGGCGGGCGCCGGGCAGGAAGGCGCGGCCCGCGGGGGTGAGGTGGGCGCCCCGCGGGGTGCGCTCCAGCAGCGGCGTGCCGACCGTCTTCTCCAGGGCTTTGAGCTGCTGGGAGAGCGTGGGCTGGGAGACGTGCACCAGGGCGGCGGCGTCGCTGATCGAGCCGGTCTCGGCGACGGCCAGGAGGTACTCGAGCTGCCGCAAGGTCCCGATAGACATAGTCCCAGCCTATACATCCGTGTGAAATTTCGTCTTTGCTCTATGGCCCGGCGCTTCCTAACGTGGTGGAGGTACCCGAACGACACGGACTGCCCCGAACGGAGCACCCCACCATGAGCGCTGCCGACAGCAGCCAGGCACCACCCCGGACACCCGCGCGACAACCCCTGAACGGCCTGGCCACCCTCGCGCTCGCCTACGGCGTCATCGCCGTGGCCGCGGCCCTCGTCCCCGCCATCCGCGGGATCACCGGCAGCCTCGCGGTCCCCGCGCTCGTCCTCGCGGCCACCGGCCTGGCCAACGCCCGCCGCCTGGACGGCGCGGGCACCAAGCAGGCCCTCGCCGGCCTGGCCCTCGGCCTGATCGGCCTGGCCGTCAACCTGACCTGACCGCACCGCCCCCACTCCCGAGAGGAACCACCGTCGTGATCTTCATCGCCGTGAAGTACCGCATCCGCCCCCACCTCGCCGACACCTGGCTCGACCGGGTCGACGCCTTCACCCGGGCCACCCGCAGCGAGCCCGGCAACCTGTTCTTCGAATGGTCCCGCAGCGCCGACGACCCCAACGGCTTCACCCTGCTCGAGGGCTTCACCGGCCCGGAGGCCGGCGAGGCCCACGTCACCAGCGCCCACTTCGCCGACGCGATGGCGTTCATGCCCGACCACATCGCCGAGCGACCGCAGATCATCTACCTCGCCGACGCCCCGGACGGCGGCTGGGGACCGATGGCCGAACTCACCCCGCGCGCCGCATAGGGCGAACGCTCGCCAGCATGGCCGCCCCGGACGCCGTCACCGCCCTCGCCGCCCGACCCACCCTCGCCGCCGAGGCGCCACCAGCAGCCGATCGAGCACAGGCTCGCCGGATGGGTGCGCACGCTCTCCCCGGCCGGCGGCTGCGCCGTGAGGTCGGCGATCGGGCCGGCCATCCGGTAACGGTCGGTGCACAGGCTCCAGTCCACGTTGGCGCGGATCCACTGGCTCAGCGCGTCGAGGAACCCGCGGGTCTCCTCGCCGACCTCCGGCGCGACGAGGTCGCGCAACTCGATGAACCGGGCGAGCACCAGGTTGCGGGTGGTGATGGCCTCGTCCAGGGCCTCGGCCACACCGATGCGGTGCTCGGCGGCGAGGACGTCCACGAGGTTCTGCCGGTCGGCGGTGTGCTGCTCCTTGCCGCGGGAGAACAGGTCGTTGTCCCAGCTGACCAGCAGCGAGCACATCTCGGCCAGGGCCTGGACGGCCGGGCGGTGGAAGTCGGCTCCCGGAACCTCGTACCCGCCGCCCACGTCCAGCAGCATGACGGTGGTCAGCACGGCGCCGCCGTGGATCCGCATCAGCGCGTACTCGTCCAGGCCCGGGGTGATCCGGCCGCACCGGTTCGCGGCCTTCCACACCAGGCTGAACAGGTAGGCCCGCATCGCCGTGAGCCACCGCTGGAGCTGGGCCGGGCCGGCGAGCGCGGCGAGCTCCTCGGTGATCTCGTGCAGGCCGTTCTCGAACGCGGTGGCGTCGCACGGCAGTGCACGGGTGTCCAGGACGCGGACCAGGCGCGCGCAGGTGGCGGCGATCCGGTCCGGGGCCGGCGGGGTGAGCACATCGTCGTAGTGGCGGTCGTCGAAGGCGAACAGCCAGGCGAAGAACCGGGTGACCACGGCGAGCCGGTCGGGCGGCGCGTCGGGCAGGATCTGCCCGGTCAACTGGGCGGGCAGCGTACGGGTCAGCCGGTCCAACTGCTCGGGCAGCGGGCACATCCCGCTCCGCGCCATCCACTTGGTGATCTCGATGTCGATGCGGTCGGCCTCGGGGTGCGCGGCCGGCGGGATCGGACAGTAGATGCGGCGTGTCATCAGGCTCCTTTCGTGGATACCCCCGGTTTCAGCTAGGGGAAACTCCCGCGTAGCGGGGCAGCGGAAGCCAGACCGCCGTCAAGGCGGTATGGCGTCTTGGTAGTCGGTGACCCGCAGATGGTCACAAGGAGGAGTGTTACCGTGTGTTCCGTGACGGTTACTCATGTGAAGCGGGCTTTCAAGTTCCGTTTCTATCCGACCGATGCGCAGGCGGCTGAGCTGTCGCGCACGTTCGGGTGCGTGAGGAAGGTCTACAACATGGCGCTGGCCGCCCGCTCGGAGGCGTGGACGCTGCGGCATGAGCGGGTGAGCTACAACGCCACGTCGGCGATGCTGACGGCGTGGAAGAAGACCGAGGAGCTGGCGTTCCTGGCCGAGGTCTCCTGCGTTCCGTTGCAGCAGTGCCTGCGGCACCTGCAAGGGGCGTTCTCCAACTTCTGGCAGAGGCGGGCGAAGTACCCCCGGTTCAAGTCGAAGAAGAAGTCCCGTGACAGCGCCGAGTACACCACGTCCGCGTTCCGGTACCGGAATGGCTGTCTCACGCTGGCGAAGATGACCGAGCCACTGGATATTGTGTGGTCCCGGCCGCTGCCCGAAGGGCAGTCGCCGTCCACGGTGACGGTGAGCCGGGACGCGGCGGGGCGGTGGTTCGTTTCGATGCTGTGCGAGGACCCGGCCGTCAAGACCTTGCCGACCGTGGACACGGCGGTCGGCATCGACGTCGGGATCACCAGCCTGGTGACGCTCTCCACCGGGGAGAAGATCACCAATCCGAAGCATGAACGCCGCGACCGTGAGCGCCTGGCGAAGGTCCAGCGGGGCCTGTCGCGCAAGGCCAAGGGCTCGGCCAACCGGGAGAAGGCCCGCAGGAAGGTTGCCCGTGTCCACGCGAGGATCGCAGACCGCCGGCGGGACTTCCTGCACAAGCTCACCACTCGACTCGTCCGCGAAAACCAAACGGTCGTGATCGAGGATCTGACGGCCCGCAACATGCTCAAGAACCGCAAGCTCGCCCGTGCCATCAGCGACGCGAGCTGGAGCGAGCTGCGGACCATGCTGGAGTACAAGGCCCAGTGGTACGGCCGCGAGCTGGTGACCATCGATCGGTGGTTCCCCAGCTCCAAGCTGTGCTCGGCCTGCGGGGCCATCCGCGACAAGATGCCCCTGAACGTCCGTGTATGGGAGTGTGACTGCGGAGCAGTCCATGACCGGGACGTGAATGCGGCACGCAACATCCTGGCCGCCGGACTGGCGGCAGCAGCCTGTGGAGACGGTGTAAGACCTCAACGGAGCACTCCGGGCGGGCGGTCGTCGGTGAAGCAGGAAGTGGTCCCACCGCAGCGCGCACGCGCAGCGGCTCAGCCGCGAGGCTGAGGGGAATCCCCCTCGTTCACGAGGGGGAGGAAGTCAAGGTTCGCTTCCCTGGTCGTGGCGGTGCGGGACGGGAGGCAGCAGGGTGAGCGGGGAGGCCGTCAGGTGCTGCACGTTCAGGAACCTCCGGTAGAGGTCCGGATCGGTGGGGATGCGGCCCAGCAGGTGCAGCAGCACGGCCCGGCCCGCCCGGGCGGTCAGCGGAGCCGGCCCCGGGCTCCAACCCCGGTCGAGGCTGGTGGACATGAACCACGGCAGTAGCAGGGTGCGGGTCGCACGCCGCTGGTAGACGCGGCAGGCCCGGTCCGGCGGGCAGGCGGTGACCGCCTCGCCCAGCACCAGGGCCTGCTGGACGGCCACCGTCATGCCGTGCCCGTAGAGCGGGTTGAGGGCGCACAGCGCGTCCCCGACCACGGCGAGCCCGCGCAACGGCGGCGCGAGGCGGTCGTAGCGGTGCCAGCGGCCGTCCAGCCCGGCGTAGCGGTGGATGGCGCCGATCGGTTGGCAGTCCTCGACGATCTGTTTGACGTGCGGGTTGTCGAGGGCGGCGGCGTAGGCGGCGAAGCCCTCGGGCGTGGTGGGCGCGGAGATGCCGCCGGCGCCGAAGAGGCAGACCAGCCAGCGGTCGTCCTCGATGGCGACGACCACGCCGCCGCTGGGGGTGGTGGGAGCCAGGGTGGCCTGCAGGGAGGCCTGGAAGCCCGGATCGCGGTCCGGGCGGCGCTGGTAGAGCCGGGAGGTGTAGGCGAGTTGACCGTCCACCCGGAGGCACCGGGGTGGCGGCAGCCGTGCTTCCGCGAGCCAGCCGGGCAGCCGCGAGTAGCGGCCGTCGGCGATGACGACGAGATCCGCCGGATGTGCGGAGGGACGGTCGGCGCCCCTGGCGCGCGCGAGGACTCCGGTGACGCGGGCGTCGCCGGTGGTCAGGGCCGTCACCTCGGTGGCGTCGTGGACGGTGACGTTGCGCAGGGCGCGGACCCGGCGGCGGATGAGGAACTCGAGCAGTGGACGGCTGAAGGTCTGCAGCACGAGCCCGCTGCGGACGGTCGGCGACCATCCGGTGGGGTAGCGCATCGGGAAGTGGCCGAAGTCGGAGACCGGTGCGCCCTGGTCGGTCAACTCCGCCCGCAGCCCGGGGAAGAGGTCCTCCAGCAGGGCGGCCCCCCGGGCCAGCAGCGCGTGCGGGTGCCGGCTCTGCGGCGTGCCCGCCCGGTGGGCGGCCCGGTCGGGGAGGGTGTCCTTGTCGAGGACGCTGACCTGGTCGACGTGGTCGGCGAGCACGCGGGCGGTGACGAGCCCGGCGAAGCCGCCGCCGACGACGACCGCGTGGCGGTAGCGGGCGTGGCTGGCCCGGGCGCGGCCGGACCGGGCCCCGCCGTAGGAGCTGCCGCTCACGAAGCGCTGCGCCGCTTCACCCGCAGGAACAGCCTGCGCGGCCGGTAGAACGCGGCCAGCGGCACCGGCCGCACGTCCGGGACCGGCACGGTCGCAACCGTCCACCGCCGCGCGACGGACGCCAGGGCGAGCGCGCATTCGCCCACGCCGTACGCGTCGCCGATGCACTTGCGGGCGCCGGCGCCGAACCCGGCGAACGCACCCCGCGGCAGCGCGGCGGCGCGCGCGGGCAGCCACCGGTCGGGGTCGAAGGCGTCGGGCCGGGCGAAGACGGCCGGGTTGCGGTGCACCGGCACGGGGGTGATGACGATGGTGGTGCCCGGCGCCAGCCGGCGCCCGGCCAGCTCGGTGGCGGTGGCGGTGACCCGGGTGAACAGCCAGCCCGGCGGATACAGGCGGATGGTCTCGGTGATGACCCGGTGGGTGAGGGGCAGCTCGGGCACCTCGTCCCAGACGGCGAGCGGACCGACGAGCCGGGCGTCGGCCTCCTGCTGGAGCGCGTGCTGCACCTCGGGGTGCTCCGACAGCAGGTAGAGGGCCCAGGTCAGGGTCGAGGCCACGGTCTCGCTGCCGGCGGCGAGCACGGTCACCACGTGGTCGCGCAGTTCGGCGTCGACCACCGCGGCCCCTTCGGCCTCGTGCGCGGCCAGCAACGCGGCCAGCACGTTGCCGTCGTCCTCGTCCTTGCGCGACTCGGCGATGACACGTTCCACTGCGGCCCGCAGTAGGGCGAGCGCCGCGCGGTGGCGGCGGTTCCCGGGCAGCGGGAGCCGGTTCACCGCCCGGGGCAGGAACATCTGCCGGAAGAAGTTGCCGAAGACCACGTCGAAGGAGTGGCGGATCTCGTCGGTGACCGCTTCGTCGACGAGGGTGGAGAAGAGCGTGCGGGTGACGATCCGCAGCGCCAGCCCGTAGAGCACCGGGTACGCCTCGAAGCTGCGCTCGGCTCCCCAGGAGTCGGTGAGGGCGGCGATCTGCTGCTCCATCACGGTGGCGTACCTGGCCAGCTGCGGTTCGGCGAACGCCGGTTGCAGCAGCCGGCGTTGGCGCCTGTGGTCCTGGTGGGTGCAGGTGGCGACGCCGTTGCCGGCCATCTCACGGGCCCGGTCGTAGTACGTGCCGCCCTTGTCGAAGGTGCGGTCGTCCACCAGGGTCCGCCGCAGCAGCTCGGGGTGGGTGGGGACGTGGACGGGCGTCGGGCCCAGCCGCATCTCGACCAGGTCCCCGTGCTGCGGCAGGGAGGCGAGGAACGCGAACGGGGCCTTGAACAGCGGCCACGCGTGCCCGATCAGGGGCCACCGGCCGGGCACCACACCTGATCTGAACGTCTTCTCCTCAGGCACGGCCCTCCCTCTCGTCGAGGCTGATTCCGTCGACGTTCGGCGACGGGTGAGTCGAAGGCAGTCTTCCGGTGCCCGGGTACGGTGACGGGACGCGCATGCCGAGGCGCACGGGCGCGCACGCCGGGCACACCGCACCAGCCGTCGCAGCGGCCCCGACCTGGCGAAATCGAACAGCGGCACCGAGCGGGCCGTGTGACGCGGAACCGCGGCCCGCCTGGTGACCTGCCGGGACCTGACGGCCGGCCGGGCGGTGCCGGAGGGGGCGTGCCGAGGGGGCGTGCGGCGGACCTGCCCGCCGAAGGCGTGCTCAGCGCGCGGTGGCGGTGGTGGTGGTCGGGGGCGGGGTGAGCAGTGCGGCGTGTTTAACAAGCGTGTATGGGCTGTTGAACGCCACGTACGAGGTTGGTGGCCAGCCCGGGGCGCCGTCCCGGGGAACCCACCTCCTGGAGGCCCTTCATGTCCATCGTCCGCGCAGTCACCGTGGCGGCCGTCGCCGCCGTCTCCCTCGCCGGCGTCGCCGCCGGTACCGCCCAGGCCGACGGGCTCGGCTCCAGTTCGGGCGCGAGCGCTTCGGTCAGCAACTACGCCTACCAGGACAGCAGCCTCGACGTGCAGGGCAACGGCCAGGCCGACGGCACCCGGGTGGGCACCTACGGCACCAACTTCTCCCCGGCCCAGAGCGTCAGCTGGTACGGCTTCGACGGCGACACCTTCGCCATCCTGCCCGGCACCTCCGGCAAGGTCCTCGACCTGGACGTGGCGAGCGGCACGGTGCAGATCTGGGACGCGGGCCAGGGGACCGACTTCAACGCCGCCGACGGCGGCGCGCTGCCCGCCAACCAGCGGTGGCACAAGTACTACAGCAACAACGGCTGGAGCCTGCTGCAGAACGTCGCGACCGGGCAGTGCCTGAAGTCCAACGGCCCGGGCGTCTACCTGTCGATGGCCGCGTGCAACACCGGCGACCTCTCCCAGGTGTGGCACTTCTGATCCGCCTGCCGCGGCAGGCGCTCGACCGGGTGACCCCGGTCGAGCGCCGCCCGGCCGCGGTCAGCTGAACCAGATCGTGGCCTGGGCCACCTGACTCGTCGAGAACGTGGCTCCCGCCGCGGCGCCGGCGAGGATCCAGGACGAGCCGCCCCCGCCGCCGCCCTGGGACTGGCAGCCCGCGCCCCAGTCGTTGCCGCCCCAGCCCCCGACCATGCCGGCGCCGCCGCCCGAGTCGCCGTCGTGGACCCAGCCGCCGCCCCCGTCGGGGGAGCCGTTGTCGCCCCGCGAGCCGTCGTTGGCGCCGCCGTCACCACCGGGGTCGCCACTGGCGACGCCGTCCGCGCCACTCGGTCCCGAGCCGGTCGCGCCGGCCGTCGCGGTCATCGAGCCGGTGTCCGCGCCACCGGCACCACCGCGCCACCCCGCGTACCCGACGCAGGTGCCACCCCCGCCGCCACCACCTCCGCCGGCGACCAGCACCAGGGTGCCGCCCGTGGCGGTGCAGGTGCTGGACGCGCAGATCGCCGAGGACCCGCCGCCCGCGCCACCGCCGGACATGCTGGAACCCCCGGTCGACCAGCCGGCGCCACCGCTGTTGGTGGTGGAAGTGCAGCCGCTGATCGCCGACAGGGTCTGACCCGGCGTGACGGCGAAGGTCGCCAGGACGGCGCCACCGGCACCGCCGGGATTGCCGCCGCCCCCGTTCACGCCCCACCCGGCCTGGCCCGGCGCGCCGGCCACCAGGGCCTGCGCGGTGTGCGCACCGGCGGGCACCGTGACGCTGTCCGCGGTGCCGCAGGCGGCCGGCTGCCACCCGGCCGGCCCGGTGACGCCGACGATCGCGGCGCCGTGGCCGGCGACCGTGAGCGTCCGGTCCGCGCCTCCGGACGCGACCGGCTGCAGGCCCGCGTTGCCCAGCAGGTCGGTCACCACGTCGCCGGCGGTCATCCGGACGGACGGGACGAAGTCGCCGACGTCATAGGTCTGCGCGCCGGCACCGGTGTTGAAGAAGGCGACGGCACGCTCCCCGCCGCCGAGGTCCTTGCTCCAGACCTGCAACCCGTTCTGGTCGTAGCCGCGGGTCGCGGCGGCGCCGTTCTGGTCGACCCGGATCAGGCCGGGACTCTCCAGCATCGCCAGATCGGTGGGATCCAACCGGGTCAGATCGGCGCCGATCATCAGGGGTGACGAAGCCATCGCCCACAGCGCGAGCATCGACTGGCGCTCGTTCACCGTGATCCCGTCGTCGTCCCCGTTGCCGACCTCGATCGAGTCCAGGTCGTTCCAGTGACCGGCGGCGCCCCAGGGAGCCCACGCCGCGGCGTCGTCGAACCGGCTCGACACGTTCGACCAGGAGGTCAGCGGGTAGACGGCGTTGCCCTGGTACGAGTTGACGTCCCCGTCGATCCGCCAGGTGTTCGCGTCCCGGGCCGCCGTCGCGGCGATGGCGCTGCCGACGCCGCTGCCGTTGGACAGGGTCAGGCTGATCGGCCGGGGAGCCTGCTGCAGCGCACTGCTCCACGCCGCGATGTCGCCGGTGTCGTTCGATCCGACCCCGTCCAGCTTCAGGTGGTCGACGCCCCAGGAGGCCAGCAGGTCGGCCCACCCGTTCACGTAGGCCTGCCCCGCACCGGGCGTCGCCGGCGTGTCGTAGTCGATGTAGTCCATCCCGCTGTTGCCGCCGGGCCGGCCGCCGCTGACGGTCGCGCAGTTGTAGTTGGTCTCGTCCTGCCCGATGGTGGAGGTCACCTTGATCTGGTCGGTGGTGTAGCCCGTGCCGACGATCGGCTTCCCGTCACCGGACCAGGGCACTCCGGGCGTCAGGTAGATGCCCAGTTGGAGGCCCAGCTTGTGGACGTAGTCCGCCACCGGCTTGATCCCGCCCGGGAAGGCCGCGCTGGGCGTCCAGTACCCGTTCGCGTCGGTGTCGTAGGTGTCGTGGCCGAGTGCCGCGCTGTAGGTGCCGCAGGACATCCAGAAGTCGTCGATGCTGACCATCTTGTAGCCCGCCGCGCTCAGACCGCTGCTGACCAGGTGGTCCGCCTCCGCCTCGATGGTCGCGGCACTGGGGTTCTTCCTGACGTAGTCCCAACTGCTCCAGCCCATCGGGGGAGTGGGCGTCAGGGCCGCCAAGCCGTTGCCCGCGACCGCGGGCGAGGCGGCAGCCGCAGTCGAGGCCGCAGTCGAGGCAGCGGCGGAGGCCGGCGGCGACCCGACGGCGAACAGCGCGGCGACCGAACTCAGCACCGCCACCGCCACCCGGGCGGTCCGCCCCGGCGGCCGACGCGAGGCCGCGCGCCCCGCGCGCCCGAGTCGGAAGAGACCCATCGACCACTCCTCATCCCCGATCCGCGAACCGATCGGAACCGAACATTATCGAACAATTGGCTAAGTAAACGCACGCACTCCGTTCCGGTGTCAAGAGGCGTGCGCGAGTCGTGCGTTGTCGGTCCGCCCTGCGATGATCGGCGGCGGAACCGACCGGAGGGGAGCAGCAGATGACCGAGCACGAGGTGGTCGACCGGGCCGCGCGGCGGCTCGCCGCGGAGCTCGTCGCGCAGGCGCCGCAGGGCTGGACCGGGGCGCTGCTGGGCGGCACGGCGTCGGACGGTGCCATGTCACTCTCCGGCTGGTACACCGTGGCGAACGCGTCGCGACCGTCGCGGAGCCTGCCCGACTGCTTCGGTGAGCTCGAGGAGCTGGCCCGGGCGGTCCGTGCCGTGCGGAGCTGGCGTGCCGTCAGCCTGGAGCTACGGTGCCGGCCTTCCGGCGAGTACCGGTTGGTCGCGTTCTCCACCGCGGTGACCTGGGAGAGCGGCCTGTCCGAGCACTTCCAGGTCGTGCTGGACGAGGACTACCGGCTCCCGCAACCCGGGCCCACGCAGCAGGCGGGCCGGGCCGCGGAAGCCGGCGACCCCGACCTGGCCGTGGCCCGCCTGCACGCGTACCTGGCGCGCCGGGCCACGATCCTCGGGCACCAGGAGCCGCCGCTGCCGGCGCCGGCCTCCGCCGCCGCACTCGACCAGGCCGAACGCGACTTCGGCCGACGCCTGCCCGCCGACCTGCGCGCGCTCTACCTGACGGCCGACGGTCAGCGCGACGACCAGGACCACCTGCTCGACGGCCACCACTGGCTCTCCCTGGCGAGCTCGGTCTCCCTCAAGGACCAGTTCAGCGAACCGCTCTGGCTCGAGTGGGGCCTGGAGTGGAACCGGGTGGTCTACGACGCCGACCCGCCCGGCACCGTGCGGCGGTGCGGCGGGCACCCGGCCTGGCTGCCGTTCGCCACTCGCGGCGACGGCAACTACCTCGCGGTCGACCTGGCCCCGGCCGGCGACGGCCGTCCGGGCCAGGTCATCGAGATGGGCCGTGACCACGACGACGGCCCGCGCCACGTCGCCGAGTCGGTCACCGCACTGCTCGGCCACTACCTGGACCTCCTGGACCAGGGCGCCTACCGGCACGACGGCGACTTCCTCCAGCTGCGGGACCCCGCCGAACGCGGCCCCCGCGAGGTGATCGTCAAGGACCTGTCCGACCCGCTCCCGCCCACCCTCCAGGTCCTCCACCTCAACGGCGCCCCGAGCCCCGTCGACCTGACCCCGCTCACCGCCGCCACCCGACTGCGCCGCCTCACCCTGAGCCGTTGCAGCACCGCCGACCTGACGCCGCTGCGCGCCCTGCCCGTCGAGGCCCTGCGGATCACCCTGGCGAGCGGTGGCGACCTCACCCCGCTCGCCGACCACCCCCACCTCGCCTCTCTCGACCTGGCCACCACCGCCCCCGTCGACCTCGGCCCGCTGCGCACCGTCCCGAACCTGCGCGGCCTGGACCTCTCCCGGGCCGCCGTGCGCGACCTGAGCGTCCTGGCCGACCTGCCCGAGCTGCGCTTCCTGGTCCTCGACCGGCAGCAGTGGGCGCTGCTGCTGGACCGGGGCAAGCTGCCGGCCGCGCTGGCCGCCGCCCACCTCGCCGACGCCGACGCGAGTCTCGACGAAGCGCTGACCTGGGCGGCCGCCCTGGGCCTGGACACCGAAGGGGCGATCCGCCGCACGGGCATCAGCTGATCGGCCGCCGCCGGCACGTGCTGACGGGGTGTCGGTGGCCCCCGATAGGGTCGGCCCACCTGAGCAGCTGAGGAGCGCCCGACCCATGAGATCCCCGGCCGAGCTGGACCATGTCCAGTGGCACGAACTGACCCACGCCTACGGCCCCGCCGCGGACGTGCCCGAGCTGATCAGGGCGCTGTACGAGCCGGACCAGGAGGTGGTCGAGGAGGCGATCTACGAGCTCTACGGCAACATCCACCACCAGGGCACGGTGTACCAGGCCTCGGCTCCCGCCGTCCCCTTCCTCGCGCACGCCGCCGTGCACGTTCCGGGCCGGCGGGACGAGCTGTTGATGCTGCTCGCCACGCTCGCCGACCACGATCCGCAGGACGTGGACTCGCCGCGCTGGGCGGGGAGTCCGGTCGCCGCGATCCGTGCCGAGCTGGCCCGGGTGCTGCCGGACCTGCTGCCCTGTCTGGCGGATGCCGACCGCAGCGTGCGGCGGGCCGCGCTGCGGGTGGTGGCGGCGGTGGCCGGGGCGCTGCCGGCCGGGCTGCGGGAGGAGGTCGAGGCACGCGTCGCGGGGCTGTACGACGCCGATCCGGTGGCGGCGGTGCGGGCCGATGCGCTGGTGGTGCTGGACTGCTTCGGGCGCGAGGTGGCGGGCCTGGACAGCGCGCTGCCCGAGGTCCGGCTGGCGGCGGCCCTGCTCGTGGCCGAGCGCTCCGAACCGCCGTACCCGGCCGCGCTGCTGGCCGTCCTCGCCACCGACGGCGCCGAACCCGAGCCGGGGGACGACGCGTTCCCGTGGCGCGGCAGCACCCAGGAGGCGCGGCTGACCCGGCTGCTCACCAAGGACCCCGACGCGGGCCTGGCCGTGGCCGCCGGCTGGATCGCGGCGGGCGACCCCGGCTCGCGCGGTTCCTGGCTGACCCGGCGGATCGCCGAGACCTGGCGGGACCGGGAACCCGAGGTGCTGGACCTACTGCTCGCCGCGCTGCCCCACCAGCGCGACGCCGACGCACTGTCCGCCCTGCTGCGCGTCGTCGGCCACTGGGTCGAGCTGGTCCCCGAGCCGGGCGCCGAGCTGTGGGAGGCCCTGCACGGGTACGCGACCGGCACGAACCAGGAGCTCGTCGAGCCGGCGCTGCTCGCCCTGGTGCGCTCGCGCGACCCGCGCGCCGTGGGGCTGGTGGTGCAGCGGCCGAGCCCGTGGCTGCTCGCCGCGGCGGCACGCCACTTCACTGGGGCGGCCGACCGCCTGATACCCGTGATCCGCCGTCAGCTGGCCGCGGGCGCCGCCGACAACGCGGGGATCGCCCTGGTCCGGGCCCTGGAACCGCTCGGCCCCGCCGCCCGGCAGGCCCAGCCCGAACTGCTCGACTGCCTGCGCACCCGCCGCGCCGCCATCGTCGCCGCCCGCCGGCTCGGGGCGAACGGGCAGGCGACGGCCGAGGTCACCGACCTGCTGCGGGAGGCCGCCGGGAGCACCGACACCTCGCTGCGGGCCGCGGCGGCAACCGCCCACTACCGCCTGACCGGTGACGCCGCCCCGGCGTTGCACACCTTCGAGGAACTGCTCACGGGCGGGGGCCCGGTGCACTGGTTCCTGGCCGGCCTGGAGCCACTGGGCAGCGCCGCCGCACCGCTGCTGCCGCTGATCGAGCCGCTGCTGACGGCCGGCTACGAGTGGACCCGGATGGCGGCCGCCGAGGCCCATCAGTGGATCACCGGCTCGCCCGACCGCGCCGCCCCGATCTTCGCGGACCTGGTCGGCGCGACCCCGGTCGGGCTGGCGGCGCTGAGCGCGCTCGCCGCGATCGGCCGCATCCCCGAGGAACTCCGCCCCACCCTGCGGGCCTTCGCCTTCTCCCCCCTGCGCCTGCTCACCGATTCCCCGCACTCCGGGGAGGGCCACCCGGACGAGGAGCTGCGCACCCTGGCCCGCAGGCTGCTCGGCACCGGCTGAGCCCGGACCAGGGCCGCGGCCGACGCCGGTGCGAACGAGAACCGGATCGGCCCCTGCCAGGCCGATGCCATGGCCGAGCAGGGGCCGATCCGGGAGAACGGCCGGACGACGCTAGTCCTGCGCGTCCTCGACGATCTCGCGCAGCGGCATGGTGTAGATGCCGCGCCCGTGCGTCGCCGCGTACACCTTGCCGTCGGGCCCGACGAGCAGCTGGTCCACCGCCACGGCGGGCAGTCGTCCGATCACGTCCCATCGGCCCTGGCCCGGCGCGCGGAACATCGCGCCCAGGTCGGTGCCGAGCAGCAGGCCGCCGTCCGGGGTGAGGGCGAGCGAGTCCGCCGGGACGTCCGGCAGGTTGGCGGAGATGTCGCTCCAGGTCGCGCCCGAGTCGTGGCTCTCGAAGACGTGGCCGATGCCCGCGCCCGGCCCCTCGTTCCAGTTGCGGGAGAACCCGCTGACCGTCAGGTAGACGTGGCTGCTGTCCTTCGGGTCGATCACCAGGTCGCTGAGGTAGCGGT
The DNA here is from genome assembly GCF_050325825.1 of Kitasatospora sp. LaBMicrA B282. NCBI lineage: Bacteria > Bacillati > Actinomycetota > Actinomycetes > Kitasatosporales > Streptomycetaceae > Kitasatospora > Kitasatospora sp. LaBMicrA B282. The sequence goes on along the minus strand of NZ_JBNQTI010000008.1, from coordinate 94,359 downwards.
TGGGCACGCCCGCCGGCAGCGTCAGCTGCTGCCAGCCGGTGCCGTCCGCGTTGCCGACGGCCACGCCGCGCGCGAAGCCCTGCGGGTTGCACGGGCCGCACCACGCCGCGTAGACCTTGCCGCCGGAGGAGGCCACCGCCGTCGCCACCCGTCCGGTGCCGAGGTCGTAGGCGCTCTTCCAGGTGCTGGAGGAGCGGATCGCGAAGCCCTGCGGCTGCACCCAGACGTTCTCGCCGCCGGCCACCCACAGGTTCGGGTTCTGCAGGTCGGCGGTGAACGGCGCGATGAAGCGGGCGTTGGAGCCCGCGTTGTCCGGCGGCGGCACGTTGTAGGTGGTCGGTGCGCCCAGGCCGTTGTTGACCGCGCAGTCCTGGGTGACGTTGATCTCCAGGTAGACGTACTCCTGGGCCTCGTTGCAGCCGTTCTTCGGGTCGACCAGCGTCATGCCGCCGTCGCCGCCGAAGTTGGAGCCCATCACCGTGTCGACGGCCTTGGAGCCGTACCCGCGCAGCACCGACTGGCCGTTGTCCTGCAGGCCGCCGGTGACCACGACGCCCTGGCCGTTCGGGTCGGTGCCGACGCCGACCGAGTAGTACTGGAGCGCGTCGATGGTTCCGTCGTTGAGCGAGACCCAGTCGGTGGCGTGGCCGAGCGCGTTGGCCTGGCCGTCGACCGGACGGCGGTAGACGCCGCCGTCGTTGCCCGCGTAGACGTAGGTGTGGCCCTGGTAGCTGCCGATGGCCAGACCGTGCTGGTCCGGGTGGGTGGTCTGCGGGCAGGTGCCGCTCTGCGCGGTGGGGTCGGTGCTCCAGCAGGCGAGCGGGAAGTTCCAGTACGGGGACGGGGTGGTCCAGCTCGCGCCGCCGTCGGTGGTCTCGAAGAGCTCCTCCAGGCCGGCGTAGACGTGGTCGTGGTTGTTCGGGTCCACGATCAGCGACTCGTCGTACCAGGACTGGCCGCCGGGGTTGTCCAGCACCGAACCGGAGGCCGCCAGCGTCGCGGCGGTGGCGATCTGCGTCCACGGGCCGAACGGCGAGCCGTTCTTGGACACGTAGACGCCGCCCAGGCCGCCGCCCGCCTTGAGCGAGTTCGGGGACTGGACCACGGCGTAGTAGCGCTGGTGGTCCGTGGAGGCGGCGAAGGTCACCGTGCCGACGTCACCCGGGTCGGTCGGCAGGGCACCCAGCGAGCCGACGGTCTGCCAACTGCCGTTGACCTTGGTGTAGAAGCCGTTGTAGGTGTCGCCGGAGCGCCATCCGGCGGCGACCAGCACCCGGCTCGGGTCGGCCGGGTCGAAGGCGACGTCGTTGACGATGTTCTTGTAGGCCGCGTTCGGGTCCGCGGCCAGCGGGTGGCCGGGCAGGTAGTCCGGGCTCGGCGCGAACTCCAGCTGCCAGGGTCCGTCCAGGTGGGTGGTCGAGTGCGACCAGAGGCCCTCGCTGGTGGCGGCGTAGACGGTGTCGCCGTTGATCCGCAGCGCGTGGATGGCCGTCGACTGCAGCTCGTCGCCGCCCACCCGGTCGTGCGGCGAGAAGGTGCCGTGCTTCGGGTCGGACAGCAGGTAGACGCCGCTGCCGAGGTAGCCGTCGGCGTTGGTGTTGGCCTCGCCGGTGCCGAGCCAGAGCCGGCCGCTGCCGTCCAGCGCCAGCGCGCCCGTGGCCTGGGCGGAGAGGTCGTTGCTGATCGGGGTCCAGTTGCCGCCGCCCTGCGTGGAGCGCCAGACGCCACCGCCGGCCGACCCCGCGTAGACGTCGCCGCCGTCGTCGGCGGCCATCGCGGTCATCCGGCCGGTCACCTGGCCCATGCCGGCGGTGGAGTTGGAGTCCGCGTCGCGGTAGCGCGGGTCGTCCGAGTTGTACGGCAGCATGGTCGCCTGGTGCCACTGACCACCCGCCCGCGGCATGTCCTGCAGGGCGTTCCAGGCCGCGCCGTAGGCGCCGGGGGCGACGATGCCCGGGGCGTTGACCTGGTCGGCGGCCTGCTGGGCGCCGTCGGAGATGTCATCCGACTCGTCGGAGTCGCCGTTGTCACCGCTGACCAGCGCGCGGACGCCGCCGCTCAGCGGGTGGCGGTGGTGGTGGACCGGCATGGCGAGCGCGGGAGTGGCGGCTATCAGGCCGCCGACCGCGGCCAGGGTGAGCAGCGTGAGGCGACGGCTCGTGCGGTACGTGGACGTCAACAGGTCCTCCCCGAGACGGTGGGTTTCACCGGGTGATGGAGTCGCGTGGGGCCGGTCGGTCTTGGCCGGGTGCGACTCGACCACAGGGGGAGGGCCAGCAGCTAGTGCCGGGTCACCCGAATTTGCAGAACTGTTATGGCGTCATCTCTTCGTCTGCGGACGCATTCTCACGCCGACTCACACACGTGCCCCACGGGTACCGCCGTGGCGCTCCCGGTTCGACCCGCCGGGCCCCGGGCGCCCCTCCGCACCGCCCCCGGCCCCTTGGTGATCTTCGTGCCGGCCTGTTGTCGCGCGACGGCCGGGCCGAAGCCACACTGGAAGGGGCAGGGAAACCCTCCGGGTTTCGGTCACCGAGAGTCATGGAGGAGCCATGACGGCAACCAAGCGTGACGACGCCCCCATCGCCATCGAGGGCAACGGCGTGGAGCTGCGGATGCAGGACATCGGCGGCGACATGACCACCGCGTTCGTGCACCTCCCCGAGGGCGCCGATCTGGGTCCGGCCCTGGTGGGGCTGCCCGACGACCTGTGCCAGTGTCCGCACTGGGGCTACCTCCTCAAGGGGCGGCTGAAGATGCGGACGAGGACCGGCGACGAGATCTACCAGGCCGGGGAGGCGTTCTACTGGCCGCCCGGCCACGTGCCCGTGGCGCTGGAGGACTGCGACTACGTGGACTTCTCCCCGTCCAAGGAGTTCAACGAGGTCATCGACCACGTGAAGTCGCGCGCGGGCTGAGCGCCCGCCGAGGGCGGACCACGGCTCGGCCCCTCGCTCCGCTGTCGGAGAAGCTCGCTAGGGTTTCGCCCACCGGATCGAGGGGTGGAGGAACGCTGTGCGGCACGGGGAGCTCGTCGGCGACGGGGCGGCAAGGTTCTACGAGGCGGAGCTCGACGGCGCGTTGCCACCGCAGCCGGACACCCCGGTCCTCCCGGACGAGGACACCTTCCGGCTGCCCGCCGCCTGGCACCCCCTGGTCGCGCCGCATCGCGGGCACCTGGTGCGCCCCGTGACCCAGCCCGAGCCGGCGGCGGTCGAGCGCGCCGAGGAGTGGGTCGACGCCAACCGGGAGTGGCTCGAGCGGACGCTCACCGCCCCGCGGACCGACCCCGCGCTGGTGCAGGCGGCGCGCGCCTACCTGGCCGGAGCGGCGGACCCGCTCGGCGCCGCCGTCGTGTCCAGGCTGTTGCCGCCCTGGCGGAAGCACGCCGCCCGCACCGAGTCACCGTTCGTCGACGCCTGGGTGGTGCGGCACGGCCTGGCCTTCGCCGCCCGTGCGGTGGTGGGGCTGAGCGAGGTCCACACCGAGCGGTGGCCCCGCGGCTCGGTCTCCCTCAATCCGGTGATCTGGTTCGCGAGCCCGGCGGACCATCCCGATCCGGCCTTCCTCGTGCCGTCGGCCGACCGGATACGGGAGTTGCTCGCCGCCGCGGACGAGCCGACCTACCGGGCGGCCCGCGCCGCGCTCGAACAGTGCCGCAGCACGCCGCAGGGCCGCGCCGTCGCCGCCTACCTCGCGCCGGGCACGCCGGGCTGGGCCGACGACTGCGTCGCCGACGCACCCGGGTACGGGAACGCCGGGCCGCTGCTGCACACCCTGCTGCTCCGCTCCCTGGACTCCCCGGCCCAGGTGGACCGGCTGGGCCCGAAGCCGCAGCTGCCGTGGAACGGCTGGTCGCCGGCGCTGATCGCCACGCTCGCCGAGCGCCTGGGCACGGCCTGCGTGCCGTTCCTGGGCGAGGCGATCAAGCGGGCCGACAGCTCGGAGAAGGTGCGCAGCACCACCGCCGCGGTGGCGCAGTTCCCGACCGACGACGCCTTCCGCCTGCTGCTCGCCCGGCTCGACGACAAGCACACCCGCCCGGCCCTCAAGGAGGCCATGGAGCGGTACCCGGTCCGCGCCACCCGGCTGCTCGCGGCCGCCGCGCTGCGCGACGGCAAGAACGCCCCCGCCGCCCGGCAGCTCCTCACCGGCCACCTGACCCGCTGCCGGCCGCTGCTGCCCCAGCTGCTGCCGCACCTCGACCAGGCCGCCGTGGACCTGATCGCCACCCTGGGCCTCACCGGGGAGCGGGTCGCCGAGGCCTCGCCGGAGGAGCTGCCGCCGCTGTTGGTCGCGCCGCCGTGGACCCGTAAGCGCACGCCCCGGCCGCGGGTCCTGGCCGGCCTGCAGCCGGACCCGGCGCAGCTGGCCTGGCTGCCCGGCGAGCGGGAGCAGTGGGACCGGTGGAACGCCGGCGAGCCCGGCGACCCGGCCTCGACCGACTGGGCCGCGGAGGCCACCAGGGTGATGGCAGGGGAGCGGCGCCTCCTCTGGGTCGGGCAGCGGCTGCTGCTGGCGGGGCCGGCCGAGGTGCTCGCCCCCTGGCTCGAGAGCTGGCGGCCCACCGACCTGTGCGACGCGGAGCACTACCTGCCTCCGGTCATCGCCAAGTACGGGCTGTCGGCGCTCCCGACCGTGTTGTTCGCGGTGCAGAGCAGGCCGGCGCACCACGCACCGCTGCTGCTCCCGTTCCGCGACGTGGCCACCGCCCGGTTCATGGCCGACGGGCTGGGCCGGAGCAGGTCGGTGCGGTCGACGGCCCGGTCCTGGTTCGCCCGGCACGCGGTCGCCGCCGCCCTGCTGCTGGTGCCCGACGCGGTCGGGGCGGCCGGCCCGGCCCGGCGGGCCGCCGAGCAGGCCCTGCGCCTGGTCGCGGCCGACGCGGGTGCGCAGGTCCTCCAGGCGGCCGTGGCGGACTGCCACGGTGCGCCGGCCGCGGAGCTCGTCGCCGCGGCGCTGGCCGCCGACCCCTTGGAGAGCGCCCTGCCGGCCCGCCTGCCCGCGCTGCCCGCCTGGCTGCAGCCGGACGTGCTGCCCCCGCTGCTGCTCACCTCGGGCGCCGCACTGCCGGAGCAGGCGGTCCGGCACGTGCTGACCGTGCTCGCCCTCGGCGAGCCCGGCGAGCCCTACCCCGGGCTGGCGATCGTCCGCGAGGCCTGCCGCCCCGACTCGCTGGCCGAGTTCGCCTGGGCGCTGTTCGAGGAGTGGCGGCAGGCCGACCTGCCCGCCAAGGAGAGCTGGACCATGCACGCGCTGGGCGTGCTCGGCAACGACGAGACGGTGCGCCGGTTCACCCCGGTCCTGCGGGACTGGCCCGGGCAGGGCGGGCACACCCGCGCGGTCGCGGGCCTGGGCGTGCTGGCCGGGATCGGCAGCGACCTCGCGCTGCTGCACCTGCACGGCCTGGCCCAGCGGGTGAAGTTCAAGGCGCTCCGGGAACGGGCGCAGGAGAAGATCTCCGAGATCGCGGACGGCCTGGGCCTGAGCCAGGAGCAGCTCGCCGACCGGCTGGTGCCCGACCTCGGCCTGGACGCGGCCGGCAGCACGGTGATCGACTACGGGCCGCGCCGGTTCACCGTGGGCTTCGACGAGCAGCTGCGCCCCTTCGTGCTGGACCCGGACGGCAGGCGGCGCAAGGACCTGCCGGCGCCCGGCGCCCGGGACGACCAGGAGCTGGCCCCGGCCGAGCGCAAGCGCTTCGCCGCGCTGAAGAAGGACGTCCGGACCGTCGCCGCCGACCAGATCCACCGCCTCGAAGCCGCGATGGTCGCCCAACGCTCCTGGACCGCGACGGAGTTCCGCGAGCTCCTGGTCCGGCACCCGCTGCTGCGGCACCTGGTCCGCCGCCTGGTCTGGCTCGCGCAGGCCCCGGGCGCCGCGCAGCCGACCGCCTTCCGGGTCGCCGAGGACGCCACCTTCGCCGACGTCGACGACGACGCGTACCCCCTGCCCGGTACCGCGACCGTCCGCCTCGCCCACCCGCTGCACCTCGGCGAGGCGCTGCCCGCCTGGTCGGCGCTCTTCGCCGACTACCAGATCCTGCAGCCCTTCGCGCAACTCGCCCGCCCGGTCCACCGGGTGACCCCGGAGGAGGCCGCGGGTCACCGGCTGGACCGCTTCAAGGACCGGCTCGCCCCGCTGGGGCGGGTGCTCGGGCTCACCAAGCGCGGGTGGGAGCGCGGGGAGCCGCAGGACGCCGGTTGGGAGCTCTGGATCTCCAAGCGGCTGGGCGACCGCGTCCACCTGATCGTGTACCTCAGCCTCGGCATCTGTGTCGGCAGCATCGAGGAGTCCGGCGACCAGACGCTCGGCACGGCCTGGCTGGCCACCGAGCCGGACCCCTACCGGGCGGGCGACGAGCACCCGCTGCGCTTCGGCGACCTGGACCCGGTCACCGTCAGCGAACTGCTCGCCGACCTGGCGGAGGTCACGGCCGAGTAGCGGGAGGACCGTCAGCGTCGGTCCCGGCGGCGGCGCGCGGCCTCGCGCTCGCGCCGCGCCAACTCGGCCACCGGCCGGCGCTGCAGGGCCTCCAGCCAGTCGAGGAACGCATCGGCGAGTGCGTCGAGGTCCTGGGCGCCCGATGTGTTGACGGTGTACCAGGTCAGGTCCGCCCGATCCGGATCGTTGGGGCAGCTCGGCTCCAGGGTCCCGCAGCGCAGGCCGGTGTCGTCGAGGGCACCGGCCAGGGTCAGGACGACCGGCTGACCCGTGCTGTCGGAGACGTCCAACCAGACCGTGAGCCCGCTGAGTTTCTCCCACCTGTCCAGCGGTCCGGGCCAGATGGCGGCGTCCTGGAGATCGATCGGCCCGGCCTGCCACCCCGGGGCCGCGGCCGAGAGCCGGGCGACGAATCCCCGCCACTTCTCGTCGAAGTCCCAGTCCGCCAGGTACTCGTCGAAGATGTTCACGGGCACCATCATTCACCCTTTCGCGTGATTCCCGTCCGGGCCGGCGATCGCTAGGTTCGTACCCGAATTCGACATCGCGTCGATTCGTCGTACGGGCATGGGAGAACACATGCGCACGATCACCGCCCTCCTCCTCACCTTCGGCCTGGCCGGACTCGCCGCGCCACCGGCTTCCGCAGCGCCCGCGGTGGAGCCGCCGTCGACCTACACCAAGCTGGTCAACGCGAACTCCAACAAGTGCGCCGACGTCGAGAACTGGTCCAAGGACCAAGGCGCCCTCGTGCACCAGTGGAGCTGCCGCCTCGACAACGACGCCAACCAGTGGTGGGACTTCGCCCCGTCCGGCGTGCCCGGCTACTGGGAGGTGATCAACCTCAACAGCCACATGTGCCTCGACGTCGACGGCCCCTCGGACGCCGACGGCGCCGTCATCCACCAGTGGGGCTGCTACAACGGCCCCAGCCAGCAGTGGCAACTCGACGACGTCGGCGGCGGCTACTTCAAGCTCGTCAACCGCAACAGCGGCAAGTGCATGGACGTCGAGAACTGGTCGACCGCCGACGGCGCCACCATCCACCAGTGGTCCTGCCGCACGGTCAACGACGCGAACCAGAACTGGCGCTTCTTCTCCGCGACCTGATCCCTGCCCCCTGGGAAACACCGACCTCCCGTCAACCCGCCGACCGGTTCGCCCGGTCGGCGGGCGAGGCGGCAAAACCAGTCGCCCATCCGGCGGCGCCTGCCTAGCCTGCCGCTCATGAGCTTCGCCTACGAGATCAGACCCGAGCAGGCCCAGGACCATGCGGCGGTACGCGGCGTCCACGCACGCGCCTTCGGCGATCCGGACCGCGTACCCGGGCTGGTCGACGTGCTGCGTGCAGCGCCGGCAGCGTTCGCGCCCATCTCGGTTGTTGCGACCCGGCAGGACCAGGTGGTCGGGCACGTCATGCTCAGCGCCTGCCGCCTGGATGCCCAACCCCGGCTGGTCGATGTCCTCAGCCTGTCACCGCTGGGCGTCCACCCGGACCACCAGCGCCGCGGCGTAGGGACCCGGTTGATCGAGGCAGCCCTGGAAGCAGCGGACGAAAGCGGAGTGCCGCTGGTCTTCCTGGAGGGTTCGCCGACGTACTACGGGAAGCGTGGGTTCCAGCCCGCCGGGCGGTACGGGTTCCGCTCACCGTCGCTGCGCATTCCGGACCCGGCGTTCCAGGTCGCGAAGCTGTCGTCGTACGAGCCCTGGATGACCGGAACGTTCGTCTACGCCGAGGCCTTCTGGGCGCACGACTGCGTCGGCCTGCGCGACCCCGAGCGCTTCGCGCGGATCGCCGCCCTGGGCGGGAGCGACGGATCCCAAGAAAGTTGAACGCGTTCAGTTCTGCTGTCATGATGGTCCGCGGATCCCGGCTGCCCTGGCCGGCGGGCGACGGTGAGTCGTGCCCGGATCGCTGCGGACGGGGGTGGCATGCAGGCTCGAATCCTGGCGGCCGGGCTGTGCTTGGCCGCGACGCTGTCGCTGGCGGCCTGTTCGAGTCGGCACATCCCGGCGTGCTCGGTCGACTCCCTCGCCAAGGTCGAGAAGCAGGACGTCCTGTGGCTGCCGCCGGGCGTGAACCCGACGGACTGCGGCCAGGTGGACGACGGGCAGGGCGGCGCCTACCTCTCGTTCACCGGGAGCCGTGGTGACGTCGACCGCTTCCTGACTGCCAGTGGCCTTCCCGCCGCATCGGCGGACCACGACGACCTCCAGCGCGACGTGGCCCGCGACCGTGGCTGGAGCATCGCCGACGTCGACGAGTTCACGCCAGGGCTGGTCGGCGCCTCCGGGGACCTCACGAACATCGCCCGGGGCTTCGAACTCACGGTGGACGAACGGGATCCCGCCCGCGCGATCGTGTACTACTACTCCTTCCTGAACGGCTGACTGCCTGGACGGGGTCAGATGGTGGCGGGGTCGATGACGAAGCGGTAGCGGACGTCGCCGGCGAGGACCCGCTCGTAGGCGTCGTTGATCTGGTCCGCCCGGATCAGCTCGATCTCGGCCGCCACCCCGCGCGCTGCGCAGAAGTCGAGCATCTCCTGGGTCTCGGCGATCCCGCCGATCCCGGAGGTGCTCAGGCTGCGGCGGTTGCCGTTCAGCGACTGGAGCGTGAGCTGCACCGGATCCTCCGGGAGGCCGAGGTTGACCAGGGTCCCGTCGGTGCGCAGCAGCGAGAGGTACGCGGCGAAGTCGAGCGGGGCGGAGACGGTGTTGAGGATGAGGTCGAAGCTGCCCGCGAGGTCCGCGAAGGTCGCCGGGTCGCTGGTGGCGCGGTAGTGGTCGGCGCCCAGCCGCAGGCCGTCGTCCTGCTTGCGCAGCGACTGGGACAGCACGGTGACCTCCGCCCCGAGCGCGTGCGCGAGCTGCACGCCCATATGGCCGAGCCCGCCGAGGCCGATGACGGCGACCTTCGTGCCGGGGCCGGTGTGCCAGTGCCGCAGGGGTGAGTAGGTGGTGATGCCGGCGCACAGCAGCGGGGCGGCCACGTCCAACGGCAGGGCGTCGGGGATGCGCACCACGAAGTCCCGGTCGACCACCACCTGCTGCGCGTAGCCGCCGTAGGTGGGCAGGCCGTCCCGGCCGACGGCGTTGTACGTCCACACCGGTCCGCCGCCGGTGCAGTACTGCTCCAGCCCGGCCTTGCAGTTCTCGCACGCGCGGCAGGAGTCGACCATGCAGCCGACCCCGACCCGGTCACCGACCTGGTACGTCGTCACCCGGGAGCCGACCTCGGCGACGGTTCCGGTGATCTCGTGCCCGGGCACCATGGGGAAGATCGCCGTGCCCCAGCCCTCGCGGACCTGGTGGATGTCCGAGTGGCAGATGCCGACGAAGGCGATGTCGATCAGCACGTCGTGCTCGCCGACCGCGCGGCGCTCGATGGTGGTGCGCTCCAGCGGCGCCTTGGCGGCGGGCGCGGCGTAGGCGGCGATGGTGGTGGTCATGGGCGGTCGTTCCCTTCTCCGTCAGGGGCCGGCGGAGGCGTTGCGGCGCTCCTGCGCGTAGGCGACAACGTAGACGGCCGCGAGGCGTTCGGCGCGCTGGTGCGGCCGCGCGAGCGGGTGACGGTGCGGATCGCCCCTCTAGTGCTGGAACGTGCGCCGGTACGCGGTCGGTGTGGTGCCGACGGCGTCGCGGAAGCGGGCGCGCAGGTTGGTGCCGCTGCCCAGGCCGCAGCGGGTGGCGATCTGTTCCACCTGGAGGTCGGTGGCCTCCAGGAGTTCCTTCGCGCGGTCCAGACGGGCGGTCAGCAGCCACTGGTGCGGGCTGACCCCGGTCTCCTGGCGCCACAGGCGGGTCAGGGTGCGGGGGGAGACACCGGCGTGCTGGGCGAGCTGCGGGATGGTGAGGTCCTCCGCGAGGCGGTGCGCCGCCCAGGTGCGGGTGGCGGCCAGCGTGGTGGCCGTGGGGGCGGGCAGGCTCCTGGTGATGAACTGGGCCTGTCCGCCGTCCCGGTGCGGGGCGGCGACGAGCTCCCTGGCGATGTCGTTGGCGACCGCGGCACCGAGGTCCTTGCGGACCAGGTGCAGGCACAGGTCGATGCCGGCGGTGATGCCCGCGGAGGTGAGGATGTCGCCGTTGTCGATGTAGAGGACGTTGCGGTCCACCCGCAGGCGCGGGTAGAGCTCCTCGAGGTCGTCCGCTCTGGCCCAGTGGGTGGTGACGGTGCGCTCGTCGAGCAGGCCGGCCGAGGCGACGGCGAAGGCACCGGTGCAGATGGAGGCGATCCGGATCCCTGCCCGGCCGGCGAGCTTGAGCGCGGCCCGCACCCGCGGGTGGGGCGGGCGCCGGAAGTCCTCGAAGCCGGGGACGATGATCGTGTCCGCGTCGGCCAGCGCTTCCAGGCCCGCGGCCAGGCCGAGGGTGAACCCGGCGCTGGTGGTCACGGCCGCCTCGGTGTCCCCGCACACGACCAGCTCGTAGGGAGTGTTCGGGCGGGCGTTGAAGATCTGCGTGGGGATGCCCAGGTCGATGGGCAGCACGCCGTCCAGCGCAAGAATCGCGACGCGGTGCTTGGTCATGGCCGGAATGTTATGGCCACACCGGATCGGGCATGCAGACTCGTCGGCCCTGCCGCAGAGGTTGGCCCAGAAGTTGCGAACAGTGGCAGTCGAGCCGTGGCCCGCGAGGATCCTCCGGGAGCAGGATCGGATCCCGAGCCCGGGGCGGACCCGACTCCACGCACCGGTGGAGCGGGGCTGGACGCCCCGGCCGGAGCGAGGAGCTGACGATGACTCCGCAGAACGTGGTGGGCAGATTCTTCGACGTGACGGGCGGTCAGGTCTACGCCCACGTCCGCGAGGGCGACGGTCTGCCGCTGGTCTTCCTGCACTACTGGGGAGGCTCCCGGCGCACCTGGCTCCCGGTGCTGCAGCACCTGGACCCGGGGCAGGCTTTCGTGGCCTACGACCAGCGTGGCTGGGGCGAGTCCGCGGGCCTGCCGGGGCCCTACGGCCTGGACCGGCTCGCCGACGACGCCCAGCGCGTCGTCGAGGCGCTCGGCCACCCGCGCCACGTGCTGGTCGGGCACTCCATGGGCGGCAAGGTGGCCCAGCTGGTCGCCGCCCGCAGGCCCGCGGGGCTGGCGGGAGTGGTCCTGGTCGCGCCCGCGCCGGCCGCACCGGTCGGGGTGACCGAGCAACTGCAGGAGGAGGTCGGCCGCGCCTACGAGAGCGAGGCGAGCGTGCTCCGGAGCGTCGAGGTGATGCTGACCGACGGCGGCCTGAGCCCCGAGTTGCGCCGGCAGGTGGTCGAGGACAGCCTGCGCGCCGGCGACGAGGCCCGGCTGGCGTGGCCGCGGGGCGGACTGGTCCAGGACGTGTCGGCCGGCCTCGGCGACGTCGAGGTGCCCGTGCTCGTCCTCGCGGGGCGCCACGACAAGGTCGACCCGCCGGCGGTGCTCACCGAGCACCTGCTGCCGCTGCTCCCGACCGCCTCGCTGACGGTCCTGGAGAACACCGGCCACCTCTCGCCCCTCGAGGTGCCCGACCAGGTCGCCGCGCACATCAGCGCCTTCGTCGCCCAGCTGTAGAGACCGCACCTACCACCCGGAAAGGGACCATCACGTGACCAGCACCGCACCCCTGTCCGTCTTCGAGCAGCTCGACCTGCCCGACACCGGCCTCGCCCGCGACGCCTACGACTACGTGGCGAAGGCCACGCCGGACTTCGTCTTCCACCACAGCGTCCGCAGCTACGTCTTCGCCCGCGCCCACGCCCGGAACCAGGGCCTGCGCAGCGGCGCCGACTACGACGACGAGCTGCTGTTCGTCAGCTGCCTCCTGCACGACATCGGCCTGAGCGAGGAGGGCAACGGTGACCAGCGCTTCGAGGTCGACGGCGCCGACACCGCCGCGGCGTTCCTGCGCGAGTGCGGGGTCGAGGAGCAGTGGATCGCCACCGTCTGGGACGCCATCGCCCTGCACACCTCGGACGGCATCGCCGCGCGCAAGGGCACCGAGGTGGCACTGGCCCAGGCCGGCATCGCCACCGATGTCATGGGGATCCGGCGCGAGACTCTGCCGGCCGGCCTCGCCGACCGGGTGCACGCCCTGCTGCCGCGCCTGGACCTGGGCTACGCCCTCACCGACGCCATCGTCGCCCAGGCCGAGGCCAAGCCCCAGAAGGCCTCCCCGCTGACCTTCCCGGGCGAGCTGCTGCGCCACCACCAGCCGTACGGCGCCCACCCCGGCTGGCACGACCTGCTCGCCGCGGCCGGCTGGGGCGACAAGCCGGTGGGCACCGCCGCCCGGCGCCGCGCCGAGACGCCCCAGCAGGTGGCGGCCCTGTTCACGGAGTACCTGGCGGCCGGCGACGTCGAGGGCCTGGTGTCGCTGTACGAGCCGGACGCCCACGTCGTCCCGGCCCCCGGCACCCACCTGGTGGGCACCGGGGCGATCCGTGAGGCACTGCAGCGGCTGGTCGACCAGGGCGCCCGCCGCACGCTCGAACTGCGGGAGATCCGGCAGGTCGGCGACCTCGCCCTGGTGTCGAACCGCGCCACCCTCACCGGCGTCGGCCCGGAGCCGGTCGTCTCCACCACCACCGAGGTCCTGCGGCGCCGGCCGGACGGCGGCTGGGCCCACGTCGTGGACGACCCCTTCTTCGGCTGACCGTCGAGCCCGGACTGCCGAGCCCGGACTGCCGAGCCCCGACCGCCGAGCCCGGACCGCCCGGCCTGCCGCGGCGGCCGCCCACGACGACGCGTGCGTTCCCGCCGCTGGGTCAGCAGCTGCGCAGTTCGGGGGTCTGGTTCAGGACCTGGGTGCGCTGGGAGGTGAACTCGCGGTACGCGTCACCCTGTTCGGCGCCGGGGCGGAAGGCGGCGACGCGGTGGCAGTTGACGAACGCGAGCTTGACGCCGAAATGGTCCTCCAGGCTGCCACGGATGGCGTTGCTGGCCAGCGCGCGCAGCAGCTGGGCCCGCTCCTCGTCCGTCGGGGTGGTGTTGTCGTCGACGAACTCCGCACTGGTGGTGCCGAGTTCCTCGCGCAGACCGGCGACGACCCGGTAGGCGTAGGGGAGCGAGGTGCGGACGGTCTCGATGAAATCGGCCCGGCTCACCTGGCCGGTTTCGGCCTGGGCGAGGAGGGCGGGGGAGATGTCGAGCGACATGGGGGGTGGTCCTTTCGGGTTCGGGTTCGGGGTCGGTCAGTTGGTCGGGAGCGCCTGGAGGACGGCGGCCAGGTGCTGAGGTTCCCGTTTTATCGAAGATGAAAACCATTACGAACAGGGACTGTGGACGAAGGATTGACGGCCTGTCAAGTCGCCCGCCGGCGCACGGGTTCGCCGGGGCGATGGCGACCTGCCGCGCACCCCGCCCTCCTGGTGATCGGCAGGTCGGGCTGCCCGCGAGGGGTGGCCGGTCAAGATTTGGTAATGGTTTTCATCCCATGGTCGATCTCGGTAGATACGACAATCGTTTCCATCTAGGCTCCTGGTCGTCCAGTGGAGCGGGGCCCGGTGTGGTGGGCCCCCGTGTACGAGGAGTCGTGCCGTCATGACCGTTCAGCCTGTTCGTGGGGTCGCCAGCCGCCGGGTCAGAGGGGCGCTGGGCCTCGTGGGAGTGGTGGCGCTGGCGGCCACCAGTGCGTGCGCCACGTCGTCCAAGGCCGCGTCGGGCGGCTCCTCGGCCGGGGGCTCCAAGGTGATCCAGGTGACCGCCGCGGAGAACTTCTGGGGCAGCGTGGCCACCCAGCTCGGCGGCTCGCACGTCAAGGTGACCAGCATCATCACCAACCCGGACACCGACCCGCACTCCTACGAGCCGACCGCCGCCGACGGGCGGACCATCGCGGGCGCGGACTACGTGATAACCAACGGCATCGGCTACGACGCCTGGTCCGACAAGCTGCTGGCGGCCAACCCGGCCCCGAGCCGCACCGCGCTGAAGATCGGCGACCTGGTGGGGCTGAAGGAGGGCGACAACCCGCACCAGTGGTACTCGCACGACAGCGTGTACAAGGTGATCGACCGGATCACGGCCGACTACAAGAAGATCGACCCGGCCGACGCGGCCTACTTCGACAGCCAGAAGCAGAACTTCGAGACCCAGACGCTGGCCCAGTACAACCAGCTGGAGTCGGACATCAGGACCAGGTACGCCGGCACGCCGATCGGTGCCTCGGAGTCGATCGTGACCCCGCTGGCGGAGAGCGTGGGCCTGAAGATGCTGACCCCGGAGACCTTCCTGGACGCCGAGAGCGAGGGCACCGACCCGACGGCGGCCGACAAGTCGACGATCGACCAGCAGATCGCGTCCAAGGCGATCAAGATCTACGTCTTCAACACCCAGAACTCCGACCCCGATGTGGTCGCCCAGGTCAACGCCGCCAAGGCGCAGGGCATCCCGGTCGCCCAGGTCACCGAGACCCTGGCCCCGGCGAACGCCAGCTTCCAGGACTGGCAGGTCAAGGAGCTGCAGGGGATCGAGGACGCCCTGAAGCAGGCGACCGGCAAGTAAGCGGCGGGGCCAACGTGGTGCGCCCGGGCCCGGACGGGGATCTGTGGGGGATACCCGTCCCGGGTCCGGGGCGCACCGCTCGGCAGGGTGTCGAGCAGGTCGTGGCCTGAGCAGGGGTCACCGGACGGGGGATCGAGGATGACCGGCGAGCAGATCAGCGCCGTCCGCAAGGCGGCCCGCCGCCGCGCGGCCGCCGCCGCACCGGCCGGCGGGGCCGATGCCCTGGGGCGGCTCACCCCGCAGCGCGCCGAGGTGCTGCGGGCGCTGTCCGGCTGTGACGACTTCGTCAGCGCCCAGCTCCTGCACGCCGGGTTGCTCGCCGCCGGCTCCCGGGTGGGTCTGAGCACCGTCTACCGCACGCTGACCGCGTTGGTCGCCGTCGGCCGGGCCGACGTGGTGCGTGACACCAACGGCGAGCGGCTGTTCCGCTACCGGCCGGGCGTCGAGCACCGGCACTACCTGATCTGCCGCGAGTGCGGCCTGAGCGAGCCGGTCGACTCCACCGCCGTCGAGCGGTGGGCCGACCAGGTCGCCGAGAGGTCGGGCTTCTCGGACGTCCAGCACACCGTGGAGCTCACCGGCACCTGCGCGAGCTGTCACGGGCCCGGCCGGAACGCCGGCTGACGGCGAGCGGGCGGGATGGCCGGGCGGGGTGACCGGACAGCTGGAACATCCCGGCGCGGTTCCGACCACAGGTGTCGCCGACATATGCATGGGTCGCTATATGCTGATGTCTAGATGTACTGCGCAGCAGCCGGGCCGCCGCGCGTGTGCGACGAGCGGCGAGCGTGGCGCGACCGATCGAGAGGGAGTACCCCGATGTCAGCCGGGACGCAGCACCAGACCCATGCCGACCACGCCCATGTGCACGGAGAGGGCTGCGGTCACGTCGCCTTCACCCACGGGGACCACGTCGACTACGCGCACGACCAGCACATCCACCGGGTGCACGACGGTCATGTCGACGAGTGCGCCCGCAGCGGGCACGCCGAGCACGCCGGCCACCAGCACCAGCACGGCGCGGACTGCGGCCACGTGGCGGTGCCGCACGAGGGTCACGTGGACTACGTGCACGACGGCCACCGCCACGCGCTGCACGAGGGCCACTGGGACGACCACTGATCAGGGTCGTCGCCGGCGGGTGAGTGGCGCCGGGCGGGCCGTTGCGGCCCGCCCGGCCTGCGCTGCCCGCCCGGGCCCGGCGAGCGAGGCGACGGGCGCTATTGAAAGCCATTGCCAGGTACTAAGGTATGCATATGGCAACGGAACCAGCCCCCGGTGAGCCCGCCAGGGACCTGACCGATCTCCAGGCGGCCAGCGACCTGCTGCGGGTCCTCGCCGCGCCCATCCGCCTGGGCATCGTGCGCGAGCTGTCCGGCGGTCACCGCCGGGTCCACGAGCTGGTGGACGCGCTCGGCGTGAGCCAGCCCCTGGTCTCCCAGCACCTGCGTCTGCTGCGCAACGCGCGGATCGTCACCGCGCAGCGCCACTCCCGCGAGGTCGAGTACTCGCTCACCGACGCGCACCTCGCGCACATCGTGCTCGACGCGATCCAGCACGCCAACGAGACCTGACCGCGCGTCGGGCCGTGCGCCTCAGCGGGCCCGTGCGGCGGCGGGCACGGCGTGGTCGGCGCGCTCCTCGTGGTCGGCGTGGTCGGCGTCGTGCTGGACCACGCAGTGCTCGTCCCAGGCGGGGAACGGGTCCTCGGTCCGCCATCCCGCCGGGTCCGCGTCCCACTCGTCGTCGGTCAGCAGGCACGCGTCCAGGGCGGCCCGCAGGTGGTCGCCGCGCAGGTCGGTCCCGATGAACACCAGCTCCTGGCCGTGGGCCGGTCGGTCGGCGGCGGCACCGACGGTGGGGTCGGGCAGCGCACCGGTGCCGACCGTTCCGGCGGGCTCGAACCGGGCGACCGAGCCGGCCTGTGACCAGAGGCCGGTGACGGTGGGACGGGAGGCGAGCCGGAAGAAGCCCGTGGAGCGCAGCACGGTGCCGAACTCGCCGCCGTCGCGGCGGTCGCTGATCAGGTCCCACAGGCGGGTGGGCTGGAAGGGCCGGTCGGCGCGGAAGACCAGGCTGGAGATACCGTACTCCTCGGTCTCGGGCACGTGGTCGCCGTTGAGTTCGGCCACCCACCCGGGCGCTTCCTGCGCCCGGGCGACGTCGAAGAGCCCGGTGCCGACTCGATGAGCAGGTAGTCGAAGCGGCCGGCCCGGGCATGGGGGTCCCCTGGCCGAAGGCTGGGGGAGGTCGACCTCCCCCAGCAGGTCGTCGCGCAGGGTGCAGCAGATGCAGCCGTTGGTCATCTCGACCAGGCGTTCCTCGGTCCGGGACAGCGTGCCGCCGTCGCGGACCAGGGCGGCGTCGATGTTGCTCTCGCTCATGTCTCCCCCAGCCTTCGGCCGGGAGGTGCCCCCATCGATGACCGCGACCCGCAGGCCGTCCCGGTTGGTCAGCAGGTGGTTGAGCAGGGTGGTCTTGCCGGCGCCGAGGAAGCCGGACAGCACGGTGCCGGGCAGCACGGTGACGGGCAGCGGAGCGGGGCGGCCGGGGTGTTGGGGCATGGCTGGTCCTCCGTGGTGGGTGGTCGGCGGTTCCGCCGGCGACGGCTGCAAACTCTACATCGGAATGAAATCCGTTTTCATCTAAGCTATCGTTAGCCGCGCCTCCGGAGCCGGGGCCACCTCGTGCAGCCCCGGGCCCGGCCATGGCCGCCGCACGTCCACGGATAGGAGCAGAACCCATGTCCGCCCACTGCCAACTCACCGGCCGCAAACCGGGCTTCGGCAACGCGATCTCGCACTCGCACCGGCGCACCCCGCGCCGCTTCGACCCCAACATCCAGCGCAAGCGCTACTGGCTGCCCAGCGAGGGCCGCTACGTGCGCCTCACGCTCAGCGCCAAGGGGCTCAAGACCGTCGACGTGATCGGCATCGAGGCCGCCGTCGCCCGGATCCGGGCCCGCGGGGAGAAGGTCTGATGGCCAAGCAGAGCAAGATCGCCAGGAACGAGCAGCGCCGCGCCGTCGTCGCCCGCTACGCCGAGCGCCGCGCCGAACTGAAGAAGACCGTCGCGAGCCCGGCCAGCAGCCCGGACGAACGCGCCGCCGCCCAGCAGGAACTGGCCCGCCAGCCGCGCGACGCCAGCGCCACCCGGGTCCGCAACCGGGACGCCGTCGACGGCCGCCCGCGCGGCTACCAGCGCGCCTTCGGCCTGTCCCGGATCAACCTGCGCACCATGGCGCACGCCGGTCAGCTCCCCGGCGTCCGAAAGTCCAGCTGGTAGGCGGGCGTGACGGACCATCCCAAGCTCCCCGTCGTGGTCGTCGCCGGACTCCATGCGGACGAACGCCGCCGAGCCGTCGACGAGCTCCTGGACCACCGCGTCGACGCGACGGTCCTCCACCACGACCTGCGGGACGCCTCCCGCGGCGTCGTCCACCGGGTGCTCCGCGATCAGCGGCAGGCGTTCGGGCAGGCCGAGGTCGAGCTGACCAACGACTGCGCGTGCTGCGCGCTGCGCGAGGACCTGCTGCCCCAGCTGCTGCGGATCGCCGACGAGGGCCGGCACGGCCTGGCGATCGTCGAGTTGTGGGGCGGCAGTGACCCGCACCCGGCGGTCGAGCTGATCGCCGGCGGCGAGGTCGGCGACCGCTGCTTGCACGACGTGGTCGAACTCGCCGGCGTCGTCATGGCGGTGGACCCGCTGCGGCTGGTCGGCGAGCTGTCCGTCTCGGACGACCTGGCCGACCACGGCCTGCACACCGCCGTCCAGGACACCCGCACCCGGGCCGAGGCGCTCGCCCACCAGATCGAGTACGCCACCGTCCTCGCCGTGCCGCGGGCCGGCCGGGACCGCGGCACCCCGGAACGCCGGGCCGGGCTCGCCATGCTCCACCAACTCCACCCCACCGCCCGCATCGTGCCGCTGGCGACCGGCTCGCTGGTCCGGTCCGCGCTCGCCGGCTTCGACGTCGCCGCGGCCCGGGACCGGGTCAACCCGGCCGTCGCGCTGCTGCCGCAGGAGCGCGACGAGGCCGGCGTGGCCACCCTGGTCTGGGAGCGGCGGCGCCCGCTGCACCCGGCCCGGCTGTACGAGGCGCTGGAGCTGCTGGTGTCCGCTGCCCAGCGCAGCCGCGGCCGGTTCTGGCTCGCCAACCGCCCCGACCTGATGCTCGCCTGGGACGCCGCCGGCGGCAGCCTCGCCGTCGAGGAGTGCGGCCCGTGGCTCGCCGCGCTGCCCGATGCCGCCTGGGAGCTGTACCCGCCCACCCGGCGGGCCGCGGCCGCCCTCGACTGGCACCCCTCGCACGGCGACCGGATCCAGCAGCTCGCCTTCACGGCCGACGGCCTGGACGCCGACGGGATCACCGAGTTGCTCGACTCTTGCCTGCTCACCGACGCGGAACTGCTGGCCGGGGAACCCGGCTGGCGGGCCCTGCCGGACGCCTTCGACGAACTGCTCGACCCCGTCACCTGACCTGCAAGCCCCGCCACCCGACCTGGAAGGAGGCCGACATGGCCAAGCGCACCGGGCCCGGCCGACCGGCCAAGCCCCGCCCCAATCCGCTGAAAGAAGCGGGGATCGACTACATCGACTACAAGGACACCAACCTGCTGCGGAAGTTCATCTCCGACCGCGGCAAGATCCGCAGCCGCCGGGTCACTCGGCTCACCGTGCAGCAGCAGCGCGCCATGGCCCGCGCGATCAAGAACGCCCGCGAGATGGCCCTGCTGCCGTACTCCTCCACCACCCGCTGACAGCTACCCCGACCGAACAGGAGCCACCCCATGGCCGTCCCCAAGCGCAGGACCTCCCGCAGCAACACAAGGCACCGCCGGGCCCAGTGGAAGGCCACCGCCCCGCAACTCGTCCCGATCACCGTGGACGGGCGCGAGCACCTGGTCCCGCGCAACCTCGTCAAGGCCTACGAGCGCGGACTGCTGACCCCCTGAGCCGGCGCCCGATCCCTCGCTGACCTGGTGCGCAGGCCGCGCCGGTGGTGGTACCGCGGTACTACGGGGGTGCCGCGGTTCAGTCCCTGGGTACCACCCTGCGCGCGTGCGTGGCCCCTAGCGTGGTCCGTGATGTCGGCCGGTACGTGCGCCGGCCCGGAGCCAGGGGAAGCACCCGATGATCGAGGCGCAGCAACTGACCAAGCGGTACGGCGAGAAGACCGCCGTGGACCGGCTGGACTTCACCGTGAAGCCCGGCGTGGTGACCGGCTTCCTGGGCCCGAACGGGGCCGGCAAGTCGACCACCATGCGCATGATCGTGGGCCTGGACGCGCCGAGCGCCGGTTCGGTCACCGTCAACGGCCGCCGGTACGCCGAGCACGGCGCCCCGCTGCAGGAGGTCGGCGCGCTGCTGGAGGCGAAGTCGATCCACCCCGGCCGCTCGGCCTTCAACCACCTCAACACCCTGGCGCTGACCCACGGGATCCCGCGCCGCCGGGTGGACGAGGTGATCGAGCTGACCGGCCTGCAGTCGGTGGCCCGCAAGCGCGCCGGCGCCTTCTCGCTCGGCATGGGCCAGCGGCTGGGCATCGCGGCCGCGCTGCTGGGCGACCCGGCCACGGTGATGCTGGACGAGCCGGTCAACGGCCTCGACCCGGAGGGCGTGCTGTGGATCCGCAACCTGCTCACCGGCCTGGCCGCCGAGGGCCGCACCGTCTTCGTCTCCTCGCACCTGATGAGCGAGATGGCGCTGACCGCCGAGCACCTGATCATCGTCGGGCGCGGCCGGCTGCTGGCCGACACCACGGTCAAGGACCTGATCCGGCAGTCCGGCGGTGACACGATCAAGGTGGCCAGCTCCGACCCGGCCCGGCTGCGCGAGCTGCTGGCCGGCCCGGGCGTGGACATCACCGGGCGCTCCGGTTCCGAGGAGCTGCTGGTCACCGGCCTGACCGCGCGGGCGATCGGCCTGAAGGCGGCGGAGCACGGCATCGCGCTCTTCGAGCTGGCCACCAAGGGCGTCTCGCTGGAGGAGGCGTTCATGGAGCTGACCCGGGACGCCGTGGAGTACCACGGCAACACCACCACCGCGAGCGTCCCGGCCACCGACGCCGCCGACACCGCCGAGCCCGTCGGGAGCGCAGCATGAGCACCGCCACCACCTCGCCCGCGGCGGCCCCCGCGCGCCCCGTCTACAAGGTCACCGCCGCCCGCGTCGTGCGCTCGGAGTGGGCCAAGTTCTGGTCGCTGCGCTCCAGCTGGATCACCCTGACGCTGGCGCTGGTCTTCATCCTGGCCTTCGGCCTGATCCGGACCTGGCGCTACAAGGCCAACCTCACCGGCGGCCACCCGATGGACGGACCCGAGATGCTCGCGGCCAACGCCGTCAGCCTCTCCCTCTTCGGGCTGAACTTCGGCCAGCTGGCCATCGGCGTGCTGGGCGTGCTGGTCGCCGCCGGCGAGTACTCCACCGGGATGATCCGCTCGACGCTGGCCTCCGTCCCGCGCCGGCTGCCGGTGCTGTGGTCCAAGGCCCTGGTCTTCGGCGTGGTCGCGCTGATCGTCGGCACCGTGGGCGCGTTCGCCGCCTTCGGGTTCGGCCACGGCATCGTGTCGGGCACGCGCGCCGCGCTGACCTTCTCCGACGCCGGCGTGCTGCGCAGCATGTTCATGGCCGGCCTGTACCTGGCGCTGATCGGCATCTGCGGGGTGGCCCTGGGCGCCCTGCTGCGCTCGGTCGCCGGCGGCATCGCCGTCCTGGTCGGCACCCTGCTGCTGGTGCCCGGCCTGATCGAGCTGCTGCCGACCAGCTGGCAGAACAACGTCAGCCAGTACCTGCCCAGCCACGCCGGCGACTCGATGTACGCCCTGCACCAGGACGCGCACACGCTGTCCCCGACCATGGGCCTGCTGGTCCTCGCGCTCTGGGCGGCTCTCGCGCTGGCCGGTGCCGCCTACCGGCTCAAGCGCACCGACGCCTGACCCACCGCTGCGGCTGCCATGATGGACGGGTGACACCCATGACCAGCCCGACCACCGCCCCCGACCACGGGGGCGGTGCGGGGGAGCCGCTCTGGGGGCACCCCCTGGTCTCCGGCCTGCTGCGGGTGTTCCGGCGGATGCAGCGCCTGGACCGGGCCCGGCCGTGGCTGCTGGACGCGGGCCTGGTCCTCGCCGTGCTGCTGCTGTTCGGGCTGCCCGACCTGCTGCACGGCGAGGACCGGCCGGGCATCGTGCACGCCAACGGACTGCCGCTGGTCGCGGTGGTCGCCCTGCAGCTGGGCCTGGCGCTGCCACTGCTGTGGCGGCGCCGCCACCCCACCGCGGTCTTCGCCGTCATCGCGGCCGTCTTCTTGACCCAGTGGGCGCTCGACGTGTGGCTGCACGCCGACATCGCCCTGTTCCTGGCCCTGTACGGCGTCGCCCGGCACGGCCGCCTGCGCCGGCTGCCCTGGGCGGGCGCGACCACCCTGGTGGCGCTGGTGCTGGCCGCGGCCCGGGTCTCGGTGGTGGTCTCCTCGCTGGTCGCCCTGTTCTTCCTGTGCTGCGCGGCCACCGCGGCCGCCGCGCTCGGCCTGGCGCTGCGCGTGGGCACCGCCTACCTGGGGGAGCTGCGCGAACGCGCCGCCCGCCTGGAGGTCGAACGCGACCAGCGCAGCCGACTGGCGGCCGCCACCGAGCGGACCCGGGTGGCCCGCGAGATGCACGACATCATCGGCCACAACCTCTCCGTCATCGTCGGCCTCGCCGACGGCGGCGCCTACGCGGCGGACCTCGCACCGCAGCGCAGCAAGGAAGCGCTCCAGCTGATCGCCGGCACCGGCCGCCAGGCCCTCGGCGAGCTGCGCCGGATGCTCGGCGTGCTGCGCGAGGAGCAGGCGGACGTGGAGCTCAACCCGCAGCCGGGCGTCGCCGATCTGGAGGCCCTGTGCGCGCGGGTGCGCGCCGCCGGCCCCGACGTCACCTACCGCACGGTCGGCGACGTGGAGGCACTGGACCGCGGACTCCAGCTGACGGTCTACCGGATCGCCCAGGAAGCGCTGACCAACACCCTCAAGCACGCCGGCCCGGACACCACGGCGAAGCTCACCCTGCGCGCGGACGACCGCGAGGTCCGGGTCGTGATCGAGGACAACGGCCGCAAGGACGGGACCGCCCCGGCCGGAGCCCGGACCGGCACGGACGGCCAGGGCATCACCGGCATGCGGGAGCGGGTCGCCCTCTACGGCGGCCGGCTCACCGCCGGACCGCGCCCCGGCGGCGGCTGGCGCGTGGAGGCCCTGCTCGACCCCGCCCCCTACGACCGCCCGCAGACCCCCAGCGCCGAGGCCTACTCATGACCACCGTGCTCATCGTCGACGACCAGCCCCTGCAGCGCTTCGGCTTCCGGATGCTGCTGGAGAGCGCCCCCGGCACCGAGGTGCTCGGGGAGGCGGAGAACGGCATCCAGGCCGTCCGACAGGTCGCCGAACTGCGCCCGGACGTGGTGCTGATGGACGTGCGGATGCCCGGCATGGACGGCATCGAGGCCACCCGCCGGATCGTCGCCGCCGGCGGCCGCTCCCGCGTGCTGGTGCTCACCACCTTCGACCTCGACGAGTACGCGCACGCCGCGCTGCGCGCCGGAGCCAGCGGCTTCCTGCTCAAGGACGCGCTCCCCGAGGAACTGCTGGCCGGCATCCGGGCGGTGGCCTCCGGCGACGCCGTCATCGCCCCCGGACTGACCCGCCGCCTGCTCGACGCCTACGCCCACCGCCTGCCGGACCACGCGGCCGACGCACCCGCGAGCACCGATCCCCGGCTGCGCACGCTGACCGAGCGCGAACACGAGATCCTGCTGGCGATCGGCCGCGGCTGGAGCAACGGCGAGATCGCCGAGCGCCTGGTGCTCTCGGAGAGCACGGTGAAGACCCACGTCGGCCGGGTGCTGGCGAAGCTCGGCGCGCGCGACCGGATCCAGGCCGTGATCCTCGCCTACGACCTCGGCCTGGCCCGGCCGCAACCCGGCCGCCCGGTCTCCTGACCGACCGGCCGGACGGGTTGCCACGCGGGCCACGAGCGCCGGTCAGGAACGGCGGCGCCTGACCAGGCTCCCCGCGATCAGCACGACGGCGGCCGCGCCCAGGCCGACGGCGATCCCGGTGTGGCGCACGTACTGCACCTCCGGGCAGCCCCGGTCGGGTCGGCCCGGTGCACCCTGGGCCCTGGCGAAGCAGTGCAGGCCCGGGATCGGCTCGGCCACGTGGACGAGTGCCGTCACCGCCGCACCCAGGAGGAGAACGATCCCCAGACCGAAGAGGAACACGCGCAAGGCCGTCATGCCGCTTGGACGACCGACCCGCGGCTCCCGTTCCCGACCCCACTGACGCCCTCCGCCACCGGGGCCCGTCAGAGCCAGCCGCGCTGTGCCGCCTTGAGGCCGGCCTCGAAGCGGCTGCTCGCGCCCAGGCGCTCCATGATCGATGACATGAGGCGGCTGACCGTGCGGATGGAGATGCCCAGGCGTTGACCCGCCGCGGGGTCGGTGAGGCCGGTGCCGAGCAGGCGGAGCAGTTCGCGTTCGGTGTCGGTCAGGCCGGTGGTCGGGTCGTTGTCGCGGACCGCGCCCAGCGGGACGGCGGTGGCCCAGGCCTGGTCGAAGAGGTCGAGCAGGGCGCCCAGGATACCGGGCTCGGTGACGAACAGGGCTCCCTTGCGGGTGTCGGCGGGGTCGATGGGGACCAGGGCCCGGACGCGGTCGGTGATGACCATGCGCTGCGGGATGACGGGTGCGGTGCGGACCTCGCTGCCGAGGCTGAGCAGCCAGTGGGCGTAGCCGGTGGTGTGCGGATCGTTGCGGGTGGCGTCCTGGTAGAGGGATTTGACGGTGACTCCCCGCGCGATGACGTCGGAGTTGGCCTGCCGACCGGCCTGCAGGTCCTCGGGACGCATCGCGGAGCCGGGGTGGACGCCGAGGACCTCGGTGCGGGCCTGGTGGCCCATCTGCTCCAGCCGGGCCTGGACGGCGTCGAGGCCGAGGAGGCGTTCGCCGTGGTGGGAGTTCTGCTCGGCGCGGTCCGCGACCATCCGGATCACTGCGGCCCGGGAGGCCGCCAGTTGGGCCTGGCGGGCGGCGAGCTCGGCCTCCTGGCGGGCGAGCACGTCCGCCAGGCCGATCTCCGGGCTGACGGCGCGCAACTGCCCGGGGTGCTCGGCGGAGGCGCGCAGGAGCATGAGTTCGGTGAGCTGTTCGAAGCAGTCGTAGACCTGGGGCCGGGTCAGGGCGCAGTGCTCGGCCAGCCGTGCGACGTCGTCGCCGGGTCGGTCCAGCATGGCCTGGTAGACGGCACTGGCCGCTGCGGTCAGCCCCAAGGTTTCCAGCACGGTGCACTCCCCCGAATTCGTGCGCTTCTGGTCCGGCCCGGGTGGCGCCGGGCGCAGGTATCGTTGCAGTCTCCCCGGCACGACTCAAGGCTCGCGTGGCGTACCAGGAGTGTTGTCATGTACCTGCACATGTGGCCGGGGCGCGCCAGGCGCGTTGATGCCAGCCCGCAGGCCTACCGCGGGGCTCCGGGCCCGGCGAAGCTGTTCATCGCCGGCCGGGACACCGCCCGAACGGTCACCGGACGAAGCGTCAACCGCGGGACGCGAGAACGGTGCAGGACCACCCGCCGATCCCATCGAGTGCCCAAGGGGACGTTCTCATGATCAGCACGCGCATCGCCCGGGCCACCGCGGTCGCCACGATCGTGCTCGGTACCCTCGTTCTCCTGCCCGCCGCCGCAACCGCCGCAACCGCCGCAACCGCCGCAACCGCGGCGACGGCCTCGGCTGCGACGGCCTCGACCACCGGGACGGCAGCCGTCCAGGCGCCGTCCGCCCCGACCGACGGCTCCCCGTCCAACCTCACCTGGGGCTGAGCCCCGTGGACATCGTCTACGCGAGCCTCACCCGCCGCCGGGCGAGCCAGGACCCGCCCCCCGGCGAGATCTCCGAGATCGTCGGGGCCCTGTGGGCGCACGCCACCTCGGCGGACGGACTCCAGTACGCCTCCGGCCGCTCCAGGACCGACCGGGTCGACCTGCTGCTGTACCTGCTGACCCCCGCGGTCCCCGTGCCCGGCACCGAACACCGGGTCAGCGCCCTGCTGGGCCGGTGCCACCGGGCCTCCCGGAAGCTGCAGCAGGACTACCTGCCACCGCCGCACCCGTAGCCGGCCCGACCGGCGCGAGCACCACCGGGCCGCGCGCGTCCCGTGAGACGACCGCTGTTCCTGCAGGACAGCCGTCCTTCCGGCCCGGCCCCGCACCGCCGTTGCCCGCAGCACCCGGCGATACCGCACCACACCCCTTGCGTCGACACCTGCCCTTGTGCACGTCCGGCGACCCACGCCCGAACCGACACCTCCTTGGAGTCCGCCATGCCCGTCACCCCGCGCACCGCCCGCACCCTTCCGCGTCTGGCCACCCTGGCGGCGATCGCCGTCGCCGCGGGCCTGGTCACGATCTCGCCCGCCGCCGCGGACACCGGCAGCTACTACAGCAACGGCAACATGACGCCGATGTCCACCGGAACGCTCGGCACCGGCGTCGGGGCGAAGCTGACCGGTGCCCAGATGGTGGCCCGCGCCAGGGACTGGGTCTCGCACGGCGTCACCTACAACGAGGGTCAGTCCTTCGCCGACGGCGAGGTCGGCGGCCCCTACCGCACCGACTGCGGCGGCCTGGTCGACATGGCCTGGCAGCTGACCAGCAGCCCCGTGGTCACCACCCCGTCGCCCGGCCTCGACTCCGCCACCTACAGCACCAGGCTCTCCAGCTGGTCCCAGCTCCAGCCGGGGGACGCCCTCGCCGTGTCCGCCGCGCACGCCAGCCTGTTCGCCGGCTGGACCAACCAGTCCACCGGGGACTTCACCTACATCGCCGAGGACAATCCCGGTGTCCCGACCGGCGAGCACTCGGCCAACATCCACGACCTCTCCATCGACGGGTACTCCACCTCCTCCTACGAACTGCTGCGGCCCAACAACCTGGCTCCCGCCATCCCGGCCGGGTTCAACGTCACGCTCTGGGGCTTCAACTCCGGTCAGACCGTCTCCGGGACGCTGAACCTGACCTCCCACCCCACGCAGAGCGGCGTGATCGAATGGCTCGACTACGTCGTCACCGGTCCGAACGGCTACCACACCGAGGTGCGGGCCGGCGGCGGCGCCAGTAACTACCCCTACGGCTTCAACACCTCCTCCCTGGCCGCCGGCACCTACACGGTCACCATGACCGCCAACGAGATCGACGGCCAGAACCACAGCTACCAGGGCGGCAGTTTCACGGTCGCCGCGCCGTCCACCCCCACACCGCCCGCGTCCTCGACGGCGCCCGCCTCCAGCCCGACCGCGCTGCTGCCCAGCGGCGCGCAGCAGACCTTCGTGGTCGCCCCCACCGGTCACCTGCTGACCAAGTGGCAGACCTCCGCGGGCTCGGCCTGGACCGGCTGGACCGACCTGGGTGGCGCCTTCCAGGGCATGCCGACGGCGGTGGTGAACGCGCAGGGGGAGATCAGCGTCTTCGCGATCGGGACCGACGGCAACCTCTACACCTCCTGGCAGTCCAGCCCCGGTGGCGGGATGAGCGGTTTCGCCAGCCTGGGTGGTGGCAACCTGAGCGGGACGCCGTCGGTGGTCTTCGGGTCCGGTGGTGGCATGGCGGCCTTCGCAGTGGATGCCTCCGGCAACCTGCGCAATGCCTGGCAGACGTCGGTGGGTTCGGCCTGGACGGGTTGGATCAGCATGGGCGGCACCTTCCAGGCCTCGCCCGCCGCGGTGGTGAACTCGCAGGGCGAGATCAGCGTCTTCGTGACCGGGACCGACGGCAACCTCTACACCTCCTGGCAGTCCAGCCCCGGTGGCGGGATGAGCGGTTTCGCCAGCCTGGGTGGTGGCAACCTGAGCGGGACGCCGTCGGTGGTCTTCGGGTCCGGTGGTGGCATGGCGGCCTTCGCAGTGGATGCCTCCGGCAACCTGCGCAATGCCTGGCAGACGTCGGTGGGTTCGGCCTGGACGGGTTGGATCAGCATGGGCGGCACCTTCCAGGCCTCGCCCGCCGCGGTGGCGGACTCGCAGGGTGACATCAGCGTCTTCGTGACCGGGACCGACGGCAACCTCTACACCTCCTGGCAGGCCAGCCCCGGCAGCGGCATGAGCGGCTTCGCCGGCCTCGGCGGTGCGATCCTCACCGGCACCCCGAACGCGGTGGTCTTCGCCGACGGCCACATGGACGCCTTCGCCGAGGACGGCAGCGGCAACCTCTACACCACCTGGCAGACCGCGCCGGGCTCCGCCTGGACCGGCTGGGTCGCGCCCTGACCCTGGAGCCGGTGAGCACTGCTCCACAGCACGTCGCCCGGCCGGGACACCTCGGCCGGGCGACGCGCTGTCGAGCGCGCACCCGACCGGCTCAGGAGTCGAAGCCCAGGCCCAGGCGGTCCAGGGTGCGCAGCCAGAGGTTGCGACGGCCCGCGTTGCGGTCGGCCAGGTCGAGCGAGCGCTTCGTCAGCTCGATGCCGATCCAGCGCACCGGCTCGGGCGGGAACGGCAGCGGCTTGCGGCGCACCATCTCCAATGCCGTGCGCTCGGTGCGCTCGCCGGCCAGCAGGTCGAGCATCACCTCCGCGCCGAACCGCGTGGCGCCGACCCCGAGGCCGGTGAATCCGGCGGCCAGCGCGACCCTGCCGCGGTAGGCGGTGTCGAAGAAGGCCGAGAACCGGGTGCAGGTGTCGATGGCGCCGCCCCACGCGTGGGTGAACCGCAGGCCCGCCAGCTGGGGGAAGGTCTGGAAGAAGTGGGTGGCCAGGGTGCGGTAGGTCTGCGGGCGGTGGTCGTACTCGGCGCGGACCCGGCCGCCGTAGTGGTAGACGGCGTCGTAGCCGCCCCAGAGGATCCGGTTGTCGGCGGAGAGCCGGTAGTAGTGGAACTGGTTGGCGCTGTCGCCCAGGCCCTGCCGGCCCTGCCAGCCGATCGAGGCGAGCTGCTCGGCGCTGAGCGGCTCGGTCATCAGCGCGTGGTCGTAGACCGGCACGGTGTAGGCGCGGGTCCGCTTCACCAGGGAGGGGAAGACGTTGGTGCCGAGCGCGATCCGGCCCGCGAAGACCCGGCCGTACGGGGTGCGCACCGCCATGCCGCGGCCGGACTCGGCGAGGTCGGTCGCCCGGGTGTGCTCGAAGATCCGCACGCCCGCGTCGAGGCAGGCCTGCTTGAGGCCCCAGGCGAGCTTGGCCGGGTTGACCATGCCCACGCCGTCCTTGTCCCAGAGGCCACCGAGGTAGGTCGGGGAGTCGACCTGGGCGCGCATCGCGTCGCGGTCCAGGAAGGTGAGCTCGCTGCCGAGTTCGGCGGCGAGGGTGGCGATCTCGTGCAGGTCGTCCAGTTGGTAGGGCTCGGTGGCGACGTCGATCTCGCCGGTGCGTTCCCAGTCGCAGTCGATCGCGTAGCGCTTGATGGCGTCCTCGACGGCCTGCAGGTTCGCCGCGCCCAGCCGCTCGAGCTCGGCCAGTTCGCCCGGCCAGCGCTGCTGGCCGTTGCCCAATCCGTGGGTGAGGCTGGCGGCGCAGAAGCCGCCGTTGCGCCCGGAGGCGGCCCAGGCGATCTCCTGGCCCTCGATCAGTACCACGTCCAGCGCGGGGTCCCGCTCCTTGGCGATCAGCGCGGTCCACAGGCCGCTGTAGCCGCCGCCGACCACCAGCAGGTCGCAGGTCGCGTCCCCCACCAGGGCGGGGAGCGCCTGCGGGCGCCCGGGGTCGTCCAGCCAGAACGGGGTCGGCTTGGCGTCCTGGAGGGAGCGGACGGGATCCATGTCGTTCCTCAGTGTCGTGCGGGAGGGGCAGGGCAGGGGGTCAGCGGTGGGGGTCAGGCGGGCTCGGTGAGGGTGAGGGCGTAGGCCTTGCGGAGGGTCTCGTGCACGGTCCAGGTGGTCCGGTCGCCCCGGTGCAGGACACCCGCGTCACCGGGCCCGACCTCCAGCGTCGGGCCGCCGGCCACCTCGATGGTGGCGCGGCCGCTGAGCACCACGAAGAGTTCGTCGGCCTCGGTGTCGGTCACCGTACCGGGGGTGATCTGCCAGATCCCGCGCAGCTGGCGGCCGTCCGCGGACTGCCACAGGACGCGACCGGTCACCTCCGGCGTGCCGGCGAGGATCTGGGCGGGATCCAGCGGATCGGGTTCGAGGTCCGCGTCGGGGATGTGGAGGGCGAAGCTGTTGCTCATGATCCGACGCTACCCAGCCGGTGGGGCGGGCGGCAGGAAGCACACTGTGTGCCGGACCGCGTGCCGGGTGACACCCCGTAAGGCCGCCGGGGCACCGCGCCCGGGCCCCGGCGGCGCGCCGGTCGTTAGGAGGACACCGTGGTCGGTTCCGCCACCGGCGCGAGCCCGGCCCGCCGCGCCTTGCGGGCCCGCAACACGGCGAGCGGCGGGTAGAGCAGCACCGACCCGCCGACCACCGCGAGCGCGTACAGCACCGCCTTGCCGCCGTTCTGGCTGTACTGCTGCCAGGCCGCCCAGGAGCAGATGCCGCTCAGCAGGAGCACGATCGCCGCGACGCTGAACCAGCCGCCCGGGATCCGGTAGGGCCGCTCCAGCTCGGGCTCCTTGAGCCGCAGCGCGATCAGCGCGGCCACCTCCAGCAGGATGCCGAGGTTGGTGAGGAAGACGTCGAAGATCACCAGGTTGGTGAAGCTGCTGAGGCAGAACAGCGCGTAGATCGCCGAGGAGCCGATGATCGACACGATCGGCATCCCGTAGCGGCGGCTCTCCTTGGCCACCCAGGACGGGAAGTATCCGTCCTGGGCGAGCACCAGCGGCAGGCGGGAGTTGGCGGCGAGCAGCGCGGAGAACATCGCGACGGCCGCGAACATCCCGCCGACGGTCACCGTCACCTGCAGCCAGGGGCCGGCCAGGGCCTTGGCCACGTGCGAGAAGGACCCGGCGGCCCAGGTCTGCCAGCCGGCGTCGCCGCCGGAGCCGACGGAGAGCGAGGCGAGCGAGGGCAGCAGGTAGCCCACCATGATCAGCACGACCGCCATGGCGAGCGCCCGCGGCAGGTGCTTGCGCGGGTTCTCCATCTCCCCGGCCACGTTGGAGACGCTGTCCCACCCCGAATAGTTCCACATCACGATGAACAGCCCGGCGCCGAAGGCCTTCCACGTCGACTGGTCGGACGAGGAGGTCATCGAGCTCACTGGGTTGATCCCGTGACCGAGGAGGTGGCCGAGCCCGACCACGGTGAGGATGAGCATCGGGGTCAGGCAGATCAGTGCGAAGGCCACCGACGAGTCGCCGACCCAGCCCGCGCCGAGCAGGTTGAGCAGCGTGAACAGCACGATGACGGCGAGGCAGATGAACCAGTTCAGGTCGAACCGCAGGTGCCCGAGGGAGAACAGCACGTGCCGGCCCGGTGCCACCGCCGCGACCAGGCTCTGCAGGTAGCTGGTGAAGAGCACCGGGTAGAGCGCCATGTCGACGAAGCTGCAGATCCACTGGAGCAGCCCCTGCTGGAAGCCCCAGAACTTGCCCAACCCCCGCTTGACCCAGTGGTAGTAGCCGCCCTCGACCGGGATCGCGGTCCCGAGCTCGGCGACCACCAGCGAGTGCGGGATGCTGTAGATCAGCGGGGTGACGACGATCAGCAGGATCCCCATCCCCGGCCCGGACGCCGAGAAGAGTCCCTCGATGCCGTAGGCGCCGCCGGAGACGCTGAAGAAGATCAGCGCGACCAGCGGCATCAGGCGTACGCGCTTGGGCGCCGACAGGCGGTTCACGGGGCGGTCCACGGCGGTCATGTTCAATTCGTCACCTCGGGGGAGTGGCTCCTGGTGGGCCTAGAGTCTCCGGGCTGCCGTTGATCACGGCAATCAAGCACCCTGTCAATGGTCCCGAGCTCTCCTTGACACCATGTTGACGGCGGCCGGTTGACACGGGGTCCAGCCGGGCGGGCCGAAGAGGTGGCCGGCCCGGTCGCGCCAGCGGGTGGCGGTGCGGGCGTCGCGCCAGGCGGCGGCGAACTCGTGGAAGGCGACGCGCAGCGGGTTGAAGGTCTCGATGTCCTTGGTCAGGCCGTAGACCACCTGCTCCTCCTCGGCCCGGAAGGTGCCCAGCAGGCGGTCCCAGACGATCAGGATGCCGCCGTAGTTGCGGTCCAGGTAGACGTTGTTCGAGCCGTGGTGGACTCGGTGGTGCGAGGGGGTGTTGAGCAGCCACTCGACGGGCCGCCAGAGCCGGTCCACGCGCTCGGTGTGCAGGAAGAACTGGTAGCCGAGGCTGACCGACTGCTCCAGCAGGATCATCCACGGCGGCAGGCCGATCAGCGCCAGCGGCAGCCAGAACGGGAGGCTGGTCATCGGCGTCCAGCTCTGGCGCAGCGCGGTGGAGAGGTTGTAGTGCACGCTGGAGTGGTGCGGGACGTGGCTGGCCCACAGCACGCGCACGCGGTGGTGGGCGCGGTGGAAGAGGTAGTAGGCGAAGTCGTCGGCCAGGAAGAGGACCAGCCAGGTCCAGGGCGAGCCGGTCGCCAGGTGCCAGGGGGCGACGGTGTAGAGCGCGGCGTAGGCGAGGACGGCGACCACCCGCCAGGGCCCGCCGACGATCAGGCTTCCGATTCCCATCGACAGGCTGGTGGCGGTGTCGCGGGTCTCGTAGCCGCGTTCGTCGTCGTCCGGCAGGAAGCGGTAGGAGAGCACCTCGAGGACCAGCAGCAGCACGAACGCGGGCACCGCGTAGATGACGGCGGGTATCACGGGGTCACCTCCTGCCCCTGTTCGGCGGCGCGGGTCATGGCGGTCACGGTGCGGGTGAGCATCTCGCGGGCCACCTGCTCGGCCGCCCCGGCGTCGCCGGCGGCGACGAACCGCGCCAGGCGACGGCGGACCTCGACGTCGAGCAGCTCGGCGGTGCGGTGGGCCGGGGGTACCTCGCCGCTCGACACCGTGCCGCCGACCAGGCTGTTGAAGGCGAGCAGGTAGGCGAGGTTCCCCGAGCCCACCACGATCAGCCGCCACAGCGCCACGTCCGCCTCGTCCAGCGCGGCCAGGTCCGCACCGATGGCGCCGTAGGCGTCGGCGGCCGCGACGAGGGCGCCGGCCTGCTGCGGCGTGCAGCGCTCGGCGCAGAGCCGGGCGGCGTCCGCCCCGATGCACGCCCGCATCTCCATCGCGTCGCGCTGCAGCCCGGCGAAGACCGCGGTGCCCGGCGCGACGTCGAAGGCGAGGTCGAGCCCGGCGCTGACGCGCCAGTCCCGCACCCGGGTGCGCCCGCCCTGGCTGACCTCCACCAGCCGCGCCTGCTGCAGGCGCTTGACCGCCTCGCGGACCGCGTGCCGGTTGACGCCGAACTCCGCGGCCAGGTCGCGCTCGGCGGTCAGGGCTTCGCCGGCGGGCAGGGCGCCGCTCAGGATCCGGTCGCGCAGCAGCGAGAAGAGCTGGTCGGAGACCGACTCCCGTTTGATGGGTGCTTCCGTCATGCCGATGAGGATGACGGCAGCGGGAGTACTGGTCAACTGGTTGGACCAGATGGGTTTTTCGCTGCGTTTCCCCGCAGGCGGGGAGCAGCCCACCGACGGGTCGCTCAGTCCACCGTGACCGCGAAGCCGGTGTGCGCGTCGGGTGAGGGCCCGTCCTCCTGGCCGGAGACGTTCAGCGTGCCGCCGGGCAGGGTCTCGCCGGCCGCGGTCGCGGGATCGATCACCACGGCGGGGTCGATGAAGACGGCGTCCTGGTAGCGCGGTCCGTTCCCGTAGCGGCAGTTCAGCGTCCGCGGCGGGAAGGCCGTGCAGCCGTACGGCGTGGTGCCGGTGAGCGTGGTGTGCTCGGGCACGGTGATCCACACGTCGATCGGGTGCCGGGAGTACGAGGGGCCCGCGTTGTACACCCACAGCGGCAGGTCGATGGTCGCCCCGGGCCGGCCGGTGAGGTCGCCCGGCCGCGGCTCCGGGTGTCCGGCCTGCCAGGCGGAGGAGGCCCCGACCATGAAGTGGGCCCGGGTGTCGGCGGTGCTGAACTCGTACGGCGTGGTGTGGCCGGACCGGTCCGGGTCACCGGCGTAGTAGGCCTGGACGTCGCCGCTGATGGTGGTGAAGGGCAGGGTGATCGGTGCGACGTGCAGCGCCAGCCGCTCCACGGAGCTGGCCCCCGGGGCCAGGCCGGCCGGCACGGAGTAGGAGCTGCCCGTGGCGAAGTACGTCAGCGTCGTCGGCGGGTCGGCCGACTGCACCACACCCGGCGGGGGCAGGTGGACCACGACCAGGGTCCGATCGGTGGTGGCGGCCGGACCCTGGTTGGTGACGCGCACCTCCAGGGTCCCGCTCTCGCCCGGGACCACCGGAGCCTGGGGCGGCTGGAGCGCGATGGACAGCTGCGCGGTCGCCGGCGGCGCCGCGGGCGGGGCGGTGGCTGCCCGGGCCGGCGAGACCACCAGGACGAGGGGGAGCGCGGCCAGGGCGGCGCTACGGAGGGTTCGCATCATGGCTGGTGGTGGGTCAGGCCTGGTCGAGCACGCCGGGGGTGGGCGAGAGCGCCCAGTCCAGCGCGAGGTCGGCGACCGCTTCCCAGCCGTCCTCGCCGCAGGTGTAGTGGCTGCGCCCGTCGAACAGCTTGTACGCCGTGATCGCCTCGGAGTGCTTGACGTTCTTCTCGTAGTTCTCGTGCTGGACGGCGGGCGGCAGGATGTGGTCGTTGCCGCCGGAGATGAACAGCAGGGGCCCGCGGTCGTCGTTGGCGAAGTTGTAGGTCGTCGCCGCGTTCGGGGTGACGTTCGCGAAGCCGCCCTGGAACAGCAGCCGGCCCGAGACCGGGACGGTGTAGCGGTCGTAGACGACCTTGGACTCCTCGACCGTCAGGTTGTTGGTGAACGCGTAGTGGAAGTCCTTCTCGGTGATCGGCACCGCGCGGCTCTTGTTGGCCGGGTTGTGCAGGACCGGGAAGGTGGCCTTGATCTCGCTGAACGGCAGTGCCCGGATGCCCTTCACGGCCGCGCCGTCGATGGAGACCCCGGCCGAGCCGAAGCCGGCGTCGAGGAGCAGCTGCACGAAGGCGCCGCCGAACGAGTGGCCCATGATGATCGGCTTGGTGTCGAGCGCCTCGATGACCCCGGACAGGTGGTCGAAGACCTCGCGCACGCCCAACCCCGCCAGCGGGGACGGGTCGTTCCGCAGCGCCTCGACGCCCTCGGCACCCGGCTCGATGCCCGGGTAACCGGGCGTCACCACCTTCAGCCCGCGCGCCTGGTAACGGGTGACCCAGTGCTCCCACGACAGCGGTGTCATCCAGAGACCGTGGACGAGGACGACCGTGTCCGTGCCTGCTTCTCCTGCCATCTGACTGATCCCAATCTCCGAGGTGCGGCAGCCGGCCGCCGGGCTCGCCGATGGGGGTCAGGCTATTCGGACGACGGGGAAGAGCAGGAGCGATCCGCTGCCGTGCCCTGCCGAAACGCTCGTCCGGACTAGCACTCGGTCCGTGAGCGACGTTTCCTGACCCCGAGTCGGCGACACCGAACGCCACACAGCGCGGGCGGCAGGGGGCCGACGCTCGTACATTGGGCGCTGGCACTGGTCTGTACCCGTCACCGGAGGACCCGCATGGCCAGCATGGACCCGGAGATCGCGGCGCTGCTGCACCGGTTCGGCGTCGACGGTCCGCCCCCGGACCAGGCACCGACGATCGAGCAGATGCGTCAGGGGAACAGGATGCTGTCCCTGGCCGTCGCGCCGGACCCGCCGCTGCCGGTCGCCTCGGTCGCCGACGACACGCTCGCCGGGGTCCCGGTGCGGATCTACCGCCCGGAAGCCCCCGGCCCGGCGCCGACCGTCGTCTTCTGCCACGGCGGCGGTTTCATCGTCGGCGACCTCGACACCCACGACGGCGTGTGCCGCCGCCTGGCGCGTGACCTGGGCGCGGTCGTGGTCAGCGTCGGCTACCGGCTCGCCCCCGAGCACCCGTTCCCCGCCGCCTACGAGGACTGCCTGGCCGTGCTCCGCCAGGTCGACGAGCACCTCGACGAGTTCGGCGGCGGCAGGCTGGCCGTGGCCGGCGACAGCGCGGGCGCCAACCTGGCCGCCGGTCTCGCCCAGGCCTGCCGCGACGAAGGGCGGCCGCTGGCCGCACAACTCCTCGCCTACCCCTCGACCGACCTCAGCGGCACCAGGACGTACCCTTCACGCACCGAGAACGCCACCGGCTTCCTGCTCACCACCGCCGAGGTCGAGTACGACGTCGGGATCTACCTCGGCGCCGACCGCGACGCGGGCAACCGTCCCCCGGCCTCCCCGCTGCTGGCTGCGGACCTCACCGGGCTGGCCCCCGCCGTCGTCGGTACCGGCGAGTGCGACCCGCTGCGCGACGAGGGTCTGGCCTACGCCGACGCACTGGCCGCCGCCGGTGTCCCGGTCAGGAAGCACGTCTACCCGGGGCTGATCCACGGGTTCCTCAACTTCGACACCAAGTCCAAGGCCGTGAACGACGCCGTCACCCAGCTGTACGCCGAACTGGGCGCGTTCCTGCTTCAGGCCGTGGACCCCTGACCGGCCGGGGCTGCGGCGCCCGTCGCCAGCCGTGCCACCCGGGCCCGGGTCTCCAGGTCGGCGGGGGCGTAGCCGATCATCCGGTAGCCGGGGCGCGGGCCGAGCCAGAGGTTGGTGAAGTCGAAGTTCAACAGCCCGACCCGGGCGTTGAGGAACCGCTTCTGGCCGTCGCCGGTGACGGCCACGTCATGACGCTCCCACAGCTCGGTGAACTCGGGGGAGGCCAGCAGGAGCTTCTTCAGCAGGGTCTTGTACGGCGGCTCGGCGACGTGGTCGGCCATCGCCGCCCGGAACCGGCCCACCATGGCCCGGGCCGCCTGCTCCCAGTCGAGCAGCGCCACGCGCCAGGCCGGGTTGGTGAAGGCCAACCACATCAGGTTCCGGTCCTCGAGGGGGACGTCGTCGAGGTCGATGACCAGCCGGCGGTACGCGTTGTTGTAGGCGATCAGGTCGTAGCGGGGGTTGATGACGCACGCGGGCATCGGGTCCAACTGGTCCAGCAGCGCGCGCAGCGCCGGCGTGACCACCGGGCAGACCTTGGCCGGCGTCGGATCGGTCGCGCCCGCGAGGACGAAGAGGTGCTCGCGCTCCCCGGCGTTCAGCAGCAGCCCGCGGGCGATCGCGTCCAGCACCTGCACGGACACCTGGATGTCCCGGGCCTGTTCGAGCCAGGTGTA
Organism: Kitasatospora sp. LaBMicrA B282; assembly: GCF_050325825.1. NCBI lineage: Bacteria > Bacillati > Actinomycetota > Actinomycetes > Kitasatosporales > Streptomycetaceae > Kitasatospora > Kitasatospora sp. LaBMicrA B282. Next base: position 57,269 of record NZ_JBNQTI010000008.1, on the reverse strand, counting down.
CCAGGTGACCCCGATGGCGGCGAGCTGTGCCACCTCCTCGCGGCGCAGCCCCGGCGTGCGCCGCCGGCCGCCGGACGGCAGGCCCACCTGGTCCGGCGAGATGCGCTCCCGCCGGCTGCGCAGGAACGCGGCCAGTTCGTGGCGGCGGGCCTGGTCGGGGCGGGCGGTCGAGTGGACCAGTTCGAGTGGGGCGGTCGCGGTGCGAGCGGCGGGTGTGGCAGCCATGTCTTCCAGGATGCGTCGTCGCCGATCCCATTTCCAGGTACCAGTTATACCTGGATAACCACACTCTGGTACCAGTCTGCCGCAGGGTCGACGCTGGTACCCGTGAGCACACCGGACACCTTCCCCCGAACGGCCCCCAGCCGGGCTGCCGTGCTGCCGCACGTCACCCGCCTCGGCGGCCCCGCCCCCACCACCCGACCGCGGCTCGGCACGCTGGGCCTGGTCACCGTCCTGCTCGGCGCCTTCCTGCCGATGCTGGACTTCTTCATCGTCAACGTCGCCCTGCCGACCATCGACCGCGACCTCACCGCCGGGCCGGCCACCCTGGAACTGTTCGTCGCCGGGTACGGGATCGCCTACGCGGTGCTGCTGGTGCTCGGCGGTCGGCTCGGCGACCTCTACGGTCGCCGCCGGTTGTTCATCGCAGGTGCGCTGGCCTTCGGTCTGACCTCGCTGGCCTGCGGCGCCGCGCCCACCGCGATCGCGCTCGTCGCCGCGCGGGTGGCGCAGGGCGCCGCGGCGGCCCTGATGCTGCCGCAGGCGCTGGCCACCATCCAGTCCGCCACCGAGGGCGAGCGCAAGGCCCGGGCGATGGGCATCTACGGCGCGGTCGGCGGGATCGCCGTGGTGATCGGCCAGGTGCTCGGCGGGGTGCTGCTCTCGGCGAACCTGTTCGGCACCGGCTGGCGGTTCATCTTCCTGGTGAACGTGCCGGTCGCACTGGCCGCCGCGGTCCTGGCGCTGCGCGCGGTGCCGGAGACCCGCTCCCCGCACCCGGCCCGGGTCGACCTGCCCGGTACCGCGCTGCTCGCCGGCGCGCTGCTCGCGCTGCTCGTCCCGCTGATGGAGGGCCGCTCGCTCGGCTGGCCCTGGTGGAGCTGGACGCTGCTGGCCGCCTTCCCGTTCGTGCTGACCGCCTTCGTCGCGGTGGAGCGGGCGGCGGAGCGGGCCGGCCGGATCCCGCTGATCCCGATCTCGCTGCTCCGGGTGCACGGGTTGCGGACCGGTCTGACCATGGCCGTGCCGTTCTTCGCCGGCTTCGGGGGCTTCATGATGGTGATGGCCGTCGCGCTGCAGCTCGGTCTGCACGAGGGTCCGATCGCCGCCGGCTTCGCGATGGTGCCCATGGCGGTCGGCTTCTTCGCCGCCTCGCTGTCGGGGCCCCGGCTGCTGGCCCGCTTCGGCTCCAAGGTGATCGTCAGCGGCGCGGTCGTCCAGGCGGTCGGCCTGGCGGTGCTGGCGCTGACCGTCCTGACGGACTGGTCGGGGCTGAGCCCGCTGACGCTGCTGCCGGGCATGCTGGTCGCCGGCACCGGGCAGGGGCTGGTGATGCCCCCGCTGATCCGCCTGGTGCTCTCGGAGGTGCCGCTCGAGTCGGCCGGTGTCGGCGGCGGGATCCTCGCCACCACGCAGCAGTCCAGCCTGGCCCTGGGGGTGGCGACGCTCGGCACGCTCTTCCTGTCGGTCTCGCCGTCCATGGGCATGCACCACGCGCTGGCGCTGGTCCTGGCGCTGCAGCTGGCACTCACGCTGGGCGTGATCGCGCTGTCCACGCGCCTGCCGAAGCGGGTGGGGCAGTGACCGGGCGGGGTACGGGTGGGGCGGGGTACCGGTGCGGCGGGGGCGGGGCTTGCATGATCGGTTCGTGGGGCTACAATGAGTGAGGTTTTTCAGAAGGCACCTCGTTCGGTGAGGCGTCTTCACGGACACAGGCCACTGATCCCAACCGTCGAGAGACGCTCCGGATCAGGACAGATCCTCCCGACCTAAGGGTTGATCCCAAGTGGCTTCCCGCCGCCGGTGCGGCGGGATCACGCCGTGGAGTGCCAAAGCTCTGACGAGTTGGGGTGTGCCGTCGGTCCGTCCGTCGGCCCGCTCCTTGCCGTGTCGATCAGGCGCCGCCGTGCGCCCCGGCCGGGAGGAGGCGAGAGACATGGACTGCAGTAGTCCGGGCCACCAGTGCCCCCGCACCCGTTCGTCCTCGCCCCAGCTCGGCACGCGCTGACCCGCACCGACCCACCCGCCACCTCTGCCCGCGGCCCCGCGCCGCGGTCACGGCGAGCCGTCGGTCTGCGCTCGCGTGCCCCGCACGCCGATGCGCCTCCCGGAGATCAGCCATGACCAGCCTGACGTTCCGCCGTTCCCTGACCGCCCCCGCCGCTGCTCCCGTCACGGGCTCCGCGCGACCCGCCGCCCGCGCCGGGCGCGGCAGCGGCCGCCTGTCGCGGGTCCTGCCCCTGGGCCGGACCGCCGTCGCACCTCGCGCCGCCGCGCGGCCCGTGGTGCTGCCGACCGCCGGCGGGTGCGAGGCACGCGGGTCGCTGCGCCTGACCCTGCAGGACGGCATCGCGCGGCGCTACCTCCTCGACTTCCGGGACTTCGCCACCACCACCTCGCCGGACGTCGCCTTCGACGCCCGGGTGCGGACCGCTTACCAGCTGGCCCTCCAGGGGCACGCCCCGCAGTGGATCGCCGACCAGCTCAGCCTGCCCACCGGTGCCGCCCACGACATCGCCGCCAACGCCGCCCGCTCCGGCCCGGCCGGCCCCGGACACCTGCCGTCCGACGTCTGAAGCGGCGCAGCGCACACCCGAGGTGACGACGGATCAACACCGCCCGCAGCGGCGGGCCGCGGCACCGACACGGCGGCGGTGCGTGTACGGCCGGCCGGTGGTGCCTATGCTCGCCCCGAGGGGCGGGGAGCGCGCGCGAGCCGGAGACCGGAGCCAGGACGATGACAGACCCTGCAGCGAACCCCGAGGGCGACGAGACCTTCGAGCCCACGGCGGACCCGGCGAGCGCCGCGCAGCTGCCGCAGTACGAGGGGGTGAACGTCTGTCGGGTGGCGGCGCTGTCCACCATGTTCGAGGGCCACGGTGAGGGCGGCGACGGCGAGCGGGTGCGGGAGCTGGCTGAGGAACTGGGAGAGATCGGGTTCTCGTCGGAGCTCAGCAGCGGGGAGCGCCGCTGGCCGGTCGGCGACCCGAGCGGTTTCCTCCCGGCCGCCGACCGACTCCCGGCGGCCGACGACCGCGTCGGGCTGTGGCAGGAGCTGAACGCCACGGCGCAGCCCCAGGTGGCGACGGCGTTCCTGTGCGCCGTGCTCGGGAGCCGGCTGGAGCGCGAATCCGCGGCGGCGGCCGCCGCCCTGTGGCGACGGATCAACGACTACCCGTTCCCGCCCCGCCGCGAGGTGAGCGAGATCTGGCCCGGGCTCCCCGGCGCCGCCGACATGGAACGCTGGGCCGGTCCGGGCCGCGTCGACTTCGACCCCGACGTGGCGGAGGTCGAGCCGGTGCCGTGGGATCCCGACCGCTGGACGGACGTGTTCGGCCAGGTGCCGAGGCCGGCGGGGGACTCAACGGACCTGATCCTCGACATCCACACCCTGGCCCGGATGCGCCTCAGCCTGGCCCTGCGCTCGCCCGATGCCATGACCCGCTCGCTGGCGATGGCGGCCCTGCTGCCCGCCGAACCGGCGGCGGCCGCCGCCCCTGCACCGCCCGCACAGTCCGCCACGACACCGGCCGGCGCCCCGCCGGTCTCGACGATGATCCACGGCACCTGGGGGTGGAAGGGCGACTGGTGGTACCCCGGGGGCGGGTTCCACACCTACATCCTGGGCGGGCCGCGCACGAACCTCTACAGTCGCGGCGCCGCCTTTGCCTGGAGCGGCGCCTACCGGGCCGGTCACCGCAGGCGGGCGGCGGTGCGGTTCGGCGACTGGGCGAGCGACCTGGCACCGGGCGGGTTGGAGACGGTGTTCGGGCACAGCTACGGCGGTGAGGTCGCGGCCCGGGCCTCGCTGGCCGGGACGACGATGAACCAACTGGTCCTGCTGAGTTCGCCGGCGACCGCGGTGGTCGACACTGCGGCTGCGTTCGTCCCGGTCGTCGACATCCGGTTGCGCCTCGACCCGGTCCTCGCCCTGGCCCGGACCCGGCAACGGCTGACGAAGCGGAGCAACGTCCGGCAGGTGCTGCTGAAGTGGTGGCGCATCGACCACGGCGCCACGCACAAGGAGGCGGTCTGGCTGAAGGAGGGGATCACGATCTGACCGGTGGCGCGTGAGAGAGCGCCGCTCCCGGGGAATACCGACACCCGACCCGAGTACCGGACCAGGGAGCCGCCGCATGCCCGCCCCACTCTGGAAGCAGCACCCCGAGCCGCACGACTTCCCCGCCGCCCTGGACTACCTGGAGATGCTGCTGGCGCCCGACGAGGCCGCGCGGGCGGTCGAGCGCCTCCAGCAGGCCGACACGGTGGTGAAGAAGGCCAAGGACATCCTTCGGGCCTCCGGCCTGCCCCTGCTGCCGAAGGAGAACACCCACGTGAGCGAGAACATCGCCAAGGTGCAGCAGGGCGAGAAGCTCTCCCCAGTCCTGCTGCTGCGGGGCCGACCCCTCGTCATCGCCGACGGCTACCACCGGGTGTGCGCCGTCTACTACCTCAGCGAGGACCTGGAGATCCCCTGCCGGCTCGTGTAGCGACGCGACCTGAGACCTGAAACCCAAGGCCTCTGACGGTGTGACATTTCACATGTGAACCAGAATGCGAGCTTCCGCAGTCTTCCGGGAGCCACCGGCTGCCCATAGCATCGCGTTATGGATCTAGAGGTACGGCACCTACGGATCATCTGCGCCATCGAGGAGGCCGGCAGCCTCAGCCGGGCAGCCGCCGCGCTGCGCCTCACCCAGCCCGGGCTGAGCACCCAACTGCGCAGAATCGAGGGGATGCTGGGCGGCTCGCTGTTCGACCGGACCTCCTCGGGGGCGGTCCCGACCCCGTTCGGCGAGGTGGTGCTCACCCGGGCGCGCGCGGTGCTGCCGACCATCGACGACCTGCTCGGCACGGCCGCGCTGGCCGCCCGCGGGACCGGCTGCTTCCGGCTCGGCTCGATCAACTCCCCGCTGCTCGGCGGGGTGATCGCCGCGATCCGGGAGCGGCACCCGGGCGGGCGGATCACCTCGCGCGGCCAGAGCTCGCCCAACCCGCTGCTGGACGACATCGCCCAGGGGCGGCTGGAGGCCGCGGTGGTGGGGGACAGCCCCGGGTACGAACTGGCGCACCGGGCCGGGATGGTGTTCGAACCCGTCGTCACCGAGCCGGTGTTCGTCGCGCTGCCGGCCGGGCACCGGCTGGCGGCGCAGGAGCAGGTCGAGCTGGCCGACCTGGCCGGGGAGGACTGGGTGTCGCCGCCGCCGGACGACGACCGCACCCGCGAGTACTGGCACGGCGTGTTCCTGACCACGGGGGCGCGGATGCGCACCACGCACGAGGCGGAGGGGCGGTTGCTGCTGGAACTGGTGCGCAGCGGCCACGCGGTGAGCCTATGCCAGGCGACCTTCGAGGAGGTGCCGGGCATCGCGGTCCGCCCGATCGGCGGCGACCCGTTGTGGTACCGGCACGTGCTGGCCTGGCACCAGGACGGGCCGGTCGCGGCGATCGGGCCGGCGGTCGTCGAGCAGGCGCGGGCGGCGTACGGCCGGGCCGCGCGGCGCAGCGCCGCGTACCGGCGCTGGTCGGAACGCACCGGTGCCGGTCGGGTCGGGACCGGCCGGACCGCCGAGCGTCAGGGGCGCGACGCACCGCGCCCCTGACGCTTGCCCCGCTAGCCCAGGTCGGCCAGCTTCAGCTGCCACAGCCCGCGGCCGTGGGTGGCGACGACCACCGAGCTGCCGTCGGGTGTCACGGTGAGGTCGGTGGCCACGGAGCTCGGCAGGCCGCGGCCGAGGCGGGACCAGCAGGTGGGGTCGGAGACGGTGGCGGTGTAGACAAGGTGGTCGGTGGCCAGGATCAGCCGGCCGTCGGCGATCACCAGGGCGTCGGCCGGCAGGTCGGGCAGGTTGCCGCTGATGTCCCGCCAGCTGGTGCCGCCGTCGTGCGACTCGAAGACGTGGCCGGTGCCCGCGCCCGGGATCCACTTGCTGGAGTACGCGCCGTACACGGCGTAGACGTGCGCCGGGTCGGCCGGGTCGCCGACCAGGCGGGTGACGTAGCGGTTCGGCAGGTTCGGCGCGGTCACCGGGTGCCAGCTGCCGCCGTAGTTGGTGGCGATGCCGCTGCGGAAGCCGGTGCCCTGCTGGTCGGACGGCTCGCAGGCACCGCACCAACCGACGTACTCCACCCCCTGGTTCGCCTCGACCGCGGTCGCCGAGGCGGTGGGGCCCAGGTCGTAAGCCTGCTGCCAGTCGCAGCTCGGGGTGGTCTTCGAGCAGACCGTGTCGAAGCCCTTGTGGGTCTCCCAGACGTACCGGCCGGCGATCACCCAGTGGTTCAGGTCGGCCCGGTCGGCGGAGTACGGCGCGATGAACTGCATGTTCGGATCGCAGGCGGCGATCGGTGCGTTGCTGTCGCAGCTGGGGCTGATCTCGCGGAACGCCGCGGCGGTGCCGTCCGAACGCCCGCCGGTGGTGGTCACCGTGAGGTCGCCGCGGACGTACTCGGCGGCGGCCCGGTCGGCGTCGGCCGGGTCGACGATGACGTCGCCGCCGTCACCGGCGAACGGCTGCAGCACGTCGTGCGAGTTGCCCCGGACGAGCGTTCCGCCGTTGTCCTGCAGGCCGCCCCAGAAGGCCGTGCCGCCCTGCGGGTCGCGGCCCGAGCCCACGTAGAAGTACTGGAGGGTGCGCAGCCCGGAGTTGAGGTCGCGCCAGTGGCCCGGGTCGCTGTCGGAGACCGGGCGGGACCAGACGCCGCCGTCGCTGCCGACGTACAGCGTGCCGTCCGTGCTGATCGCGATCGCGTGCTGGTCGGTGTGCACGGTGGGCGGGCAGCCGGTCGACGTGCCGTAGCACGGCAGGGAGTAGTTCCAGAACGGCGCCAGTGTGTGCCAGCTCGCGCCGCCGTCCCGGCTCTCGTAGATCTCCTCCAGGCCGAGGTAGAGGTGCTTGGGGTCGGCCGGGTCCACCTTGACGTACTGGTTGTACCAGGAGCCGACGCCGGGCTCGTAGCCGCTCGGGAAGCTCTGCGCGGAGCCGGACCTGGCCAGCGTGCCGGCGTCGGCGACCAGCGTCCAGGGGCCGTTCGGGTCGCCGTCGGCGGAGACGTACAGGCCCTTGAAGGCCGTCGACTGCAGCGGCGCGGGGCGGCTGCCGGCCAGGTACTTCGGGGACTGGACCAACGCGTACAGCGCGCTGCCGTCCGGCGCGTAGTCGAGACTGGTCCGGCCGATGTCCGAAGCGTCCAGCCCGGTCGGCTGGACGAGCCTGAAGGTGCCGGGCGCGCCGCCCTCGGTGGAGAGGTACAGGCCGTCGTACGGCGTGCCGCTGCGGTAGCCGAGCGCGGCCAGCACGGTGCCGCCGTGGCTGCCGGGGCGGACCACCACGCTGGAGATGATCGAGGTGCGGGTGGGGTCGTGGGCCGGGTTCGGGTCCGGCTTCAGCACGGGCTGCCAGGGCTGCTCCGGCCCGGCGTGCAGCGGGCGGCGCCACAGGCCCTGGCTGGTGGCCGCGAAGACCTGGTCGCCGGTGCCGGTGATCGCCGCCACCTGGCCGTTGAGGAGTTCGTCCCCGCCGACCCGGTGGAAGCTCTGGCCGTGGTCGGTGGAGCGGTAGACGCCCTGGCCGGTGTAGTTGTCGGCGCTGGTGTTGGCCTCGCCGGTGCCGACCCAGAGCGAGTGGTCGGCCGGGTCGACCCAGAGCGAGCCGATCGACGCGGTGGCCTCGTGCTGGAACTCGGGCTGCCAGTGCGCACCGCCGTCCGACGAGCGCCAGACCCCGCCGTCGGCGAACCCGGCGTAGACCCAGGGCCCGTCGGTGGCCAGCGCGGAGGCCCGGCCGGTCACCAGGCCCCAGCCCGAGCCGTAGTCGGAGAACGACGGGTCGGCGTACCCGGGGGTCTCGCTGTTGGTCGACCCGCTGGTCAGCTCGGTCCACCGGCCGCCGACGGACCACAACCCGTCGCCCGCCGCGGCGCCTTCGGCGAGCGCGGCGCCGGAGACCGTGGCTGCCGGGGCCGTTCGGGCGGCGGCGAACTGCTGGGCGCCCGCCACCGGGTCGTCCGGGTCGCCGCCGGTGTCGGCGTGGGTGTGCACCCCGGCGCTGACGGTCGGGTGCACCGACCGTTCGAGCAGGGCGAGTTGGCGCTGCGCCGAGGACGGCAGCGGATCGGGGGCGGCGCCGGCGGCGGTACTGCCGATCGTGAGAACCGCTGCGGCCGTGACGGCGACCGCGAGCAGGCCGGGGCGTCGGAGCATCGAAGGTTCCTCCTGGGCATGGGTCGATGTCGTCCGGTGCTCCCGCCACCAGGTGGACGCCGGTGAGCGTAGCCGGTCCGCCGTCAACTCGCCTAGAGGCGGCCCCAATTCCGGCCCGATGGCGATCGATGCAGGTCAGCCGGGCGATAACGCCGAATTATGGGCAGCTGGTACTTCCCCTCGCCGGCCTGGCCGCCGATGCTTGGAGCCAACACCCCTCCGGCGTACCAGTGGCCGGCGGCCGGCTCCCGCCCGGCCGATTCCCGGGCACAGCTGACTCAGTGCACGTGTCGACGTGACGCAGTATCAGCAGCGCTCGCAGGCCCGCCCCGACGCCCTGGCGCGCGCGCCTAGCATCACAGGCCGGAGCGCGGCTTCGCCGGCCGCGGCGGGGGCAGGGAGAGGGGAACTGGTCATGACCGTGCAGTCTTTCGGGCACTGGACCACGGCCGCCGAGGTGATCTCCGGGCACCGGCTGCCCGGGGTGCGCGCGGTGGTCACCGGCGGTGCCTCCGGGATCGGGGAGGAGACCGCCCGGGTCCTGGCCGGGGCCGGCGCCGAGGTGGTGGTGGCCGGCCGCAACCGGGCCAACGGCGAGGCCGCGGTGGCCCGGATCCGGCGTGCCACCGGCAGCGACCGGGTCGGCTTCGAGCTGCTGGACCTGGGCTCGCTCGCCTCGGTCGCCGAGTTCACCGAGCGCTACCTGGCCGTCGGCGGCCCGCTGGACCTGCTGGTGAACAACGCCGGGGTGATGGCCGCACCGTTCAGCCAGACCGCGGACGGCTTCGAGCTGCACTTCGGCACCAACCACCTGGGCCACTTCGCCCTCACCCTGGGACTGCTGCCGGCCCTGCGGGCCGCTGCGGCGCCCCGGGTGGTGGTGCTCTCCTCCCGGGCGCACAGCCTCAGCGACGTCCACCTGGACGACCTGCACTACCAGCGCCGCCGCTACGCCCCGTGGGAGGCCTACGGCCAGTCGAAGACGGCCAACGTGCTCTTCGCGGTGGGCTTCAGCCGGCGCTTCGGCCCCGAGGGCATCCAGGCCAACGCGGTGATGCCCGGGGTCTTCCTCTCCCCGCTGTGGCGGCACACCGGCCAGTGGAGCGAGTCGAGCGAACGCCGTCAGGAGCGCGGCGACCGGCGCAGCCCGTCCGGCTGGAAGACCATCGAGCAGGGCGCGGCCACCTCGGTCTGGGCCTGCGTGGCACCGGAGCTGGCCGGGGTCGGCGGCGCCTACCTGGACGACTGCGCGATCACCCCGGCGATCCACGGCCGCGGCGGCGCGGGCATGCGGGACGGGGTGCACATGAGCTACGCCTCCGACCCGGAGCGGGCCGAGCTGCTCTGGGAGGTCTCGGAGAAGCTGATCGCCCGCTGAGCCCGGTAGTACGAGGCGAACGCACGGGCCCCTGCGCCGCTCGGCGGTGCAGGGGCCCGGGTTTCGGCTCGCGGCGCGCAGCGCGCCGGCGGTGCTCAGCGGAGCAGCTGGAAGACCGCGCCACCGACGACCGCGCCGAGGAAGGTGCCGACGACCACCTGGGCGAGGGTGTGGTCCCGGAGCTTCACCCGGGACCAGCCGATCACGGGAACCAGCGGGCTCAGCAGCAGCGGCCAGGGCCCGTAGGCGAGGACGAGGATGGCGATGGCACCGGCGGAGACGGCGGTGTGCACGGAGACCTTCCACCACACCGTGATCGCGAGCACCACGAAGAGCGAGACGAGCATCGCGATGACGAGCGCGGTCACCTCGCGCGGGCCGCCGAGGCAGTAGGTGAGCGTCAGACCGGCGGCGACCGAGAGCAGGATCCCGGGGATGACGTAGAGCCGGTCCTGGCGGCGCCGGACGTGGCGGTCGCCCCAGTGGCCCTTCTTCTCGCCCCACTTGATGAACAGGATCGGGATCACGGCGCTGAACAGGGCGGCGACCAGGCCCCAGCCGATCCCGGCGAGCCGGTCGGCGTGCCAGCCCACCAGGAGGGTGACCAGGATGACCCAGTTCTTCGGCTCCAGACCGTCGGTGATGAGCCGGGCGGGGCGGGAATCGGGCTGGGCGGGCGCGCTGGTCATGCGTACTCCTGGACGAAGGCGGTGGCGGCGGGGGAGTGGTAGGCGTGGTTGAGCAGGTGCAGGCGCTGGATCTCGGCGTCGAAGTCGATCCCCTCGGGGGTGGCGGCGTCCTCGGTCTCCGAGGCGACGGGGGAGTGGGCCCGGCCGGCGCTCTTGGCCCGGTAGGCCGCGTGCAGGGTCATCGCCTCGACCATGGCGTCCAGCTCGTCGCCGCTGAGCCCGCGGGCCCGGGCGGCTTCGATGGCCCGTCCGTGCACCTGGTCGGGGGCGTAGAGGGTGAGGGCGAGGCTGGCGTCGCGGATCTCGATGGCCAGGCGGTGCAGGCGCAGCCGGGGGCTCTGCCCCTTGGGGGAGTGCAGGACGATCTCGGGGACCTGGGTGGTGAGGGTGGCCCACAGCGGGCGCAGCTCGCGCAGGTGGCGGCGGTCGCGCAGGGAGCGGGCGGCGACGCCGCAGGCGGGGATGGTGTTGCCGGTGACGATCAGGGCGACCGCCACCCAGAAGGTGTCGTTGACCAGCTTGTGCGGCGGGGTGGCGTGGGGGGCGACGATCGCGGTGGTCATCTGGACGATCCGCAGGGCCGCGTAGAGGAAGCCGACGGCGGTGCCGGCCGCCAGGACGCGCAGGCCGACGCGGAGCGTGGCGGCGCCGGCGTGGCGGCTGTTGCTCCAGAAGAGCCAGCCGGCGATCGCCATGACGACGCCGAGGTAGGTCTCGAAGACGCCGGAGAACGCCGCGGCGGTCACGCTGCCGCCGTAGGCGAGGTAGAAGTCGTCGACCTCCTGGTGCATCCGCAGGTGCGCGAAGAGGACGCAGAGCGCGGTGGCGGCCGCCGCGGCGAGGGCGAGGTGCGGCCGCAGGACGCGTCGGACCAGGTCCGGGCGCACCATGTTGGTCACCCACTGCGTGACGGCCAGGCAGCAGACCACGCCGAGCAGCAGCTTGAGCAGGACGTAGAGGTTGGTGACGCCCAGCGCGTGGTCGATGCCGTGCGAGACGGCGGGGATGCCGATGGTGTCGACCACGGCCAGGGCGGCGAAGCCGAGCCACAGGGCCCGCTGCTGCGGGACGCGGACGGCCGAGGGCAGGCGCCAGATGCTGATCATCCACAGCACTGCGAAAACGACGTACTTCGCGGGACTCATTTGCGTACCGGGTGTCCGAATGCGGTGTTGAGGCGGTCCACCACGCCGGCGGCGTGCTGGGGGGTCGTGGCGTCCAGGACGGCCTCGTTGCGGGAGGCGCGCTCGAGGATGAGCGTGGCGAGGTGCTCGGCGTCGTGTTCCTGCGCGGAGTCGTACCGGGTGCGCCCCAGGAGCTGGCGGATGCGGTCGGAGTCGAGGCCGAGTTCCTCGTCGACGGGCGTGCGCGCCGTGGTGGCGCGGATCCGGGCGGCCTCGGCGCGGACGGCGGCGGTCGCGGAGTCGTCGGCGTCGAAGTCGGGGGTGCGGTGGCCCAGCAGCATGTGGCTGATCTCGTGCAGCACGATCTGGGTGCGCAGCAGGGGTGCGGCGGAGCCCTCGTAGAAGATCATGTCGGCCGTGTCGAGGCCCAGCCAGATCCCGCACGGCATGTCGGGATCGCGGGGGCCGTCGAGGGGGAGGAGGACCAGGGGGCGGCCGCGCTGCTCGGATATCGAGGCGCAGAACTCCTCCAGGTCGAACGGCTGGGGGATGGTGAGCCTGCTCGCGGCGTCGGCGCACACGTCCGGGCGCGGGCGCTTCCACCACCTCATCGGTCCCACCCCTCTGCCCAGGTCGCCTGCGCAGTGGCGGAAGGTCCCGTTCGGGATGGTGTGTCCGCTTCGAGAGGTCGCCGTTCCGCCGCTGCTCAGGGGGCAGCTTAGAGGATGGGATGAAGGTGGGAGAAAAGCCCGCAGCGCGGCCCGGGCACCCGCTGCCGTGCGGGGTGTCCGGGCCGCGTGCTGCCCGTTACCGCCGCAGGGGCGGCCACTTCGCGCTGAGCGCGATCGCCTTCAGCCGGTCCAGGGTGGGACTGCCGGCACCACCGGCACCCCGCGCCAGACGACCGACCAGGCCTGCTGGTCGTCGGCGACCGCGAGGAGCCGGTCGAAGGAGAGCGGGGGATCGGTCCGGCTCTTCGGCCCCTGGCTGTCGGGCGCGTTCAGCTCGGTCACGACCATCAGCCGCCCGTCCGGGTACTCCACCAGGACCTCCCGCCGCACGATGCCGGTGGCGGCATCGGAACCGGGGACCGCGGGGGCCCGCTCCATGCTCTCCTGCACCCGACCGCCGTCGGGCCGCGAGCTGATCACGCACGAGATGAACGTCGTGCCGGCGCAGTTCAGCCTGCTCCCCCCGCCGACCGGCAGCCGCTCGACCACGGCGTTGATCTCCGCCGGGCCGGCGCCGTCGTCGAACACCACGGAGGCGATCGAGGGCCCGGCGGCCGCGCCGGTGCCCTGGGCGAGCGTGGCCGTCGCCCCGGTGATCCGCCCGTGCGGCAGCGCCGCCTCGAAGGAGTGGATCAGCTGCTGGTCGGTGAACCCGAGCCGGAACGGCCCCGAGGCGCCGGACCCGGCACCCGGCACCACCACCGACCGCTCGGCGCCCGGCGAGAGCAGCAGCGCACCGCCGGTCCCCGCCAGCACCACGGCGGCCAGACCGACCGAGAACGCGGCGGTGCGCCGCCGGCGGCTGCGCCGGCCACGGGCCAGACCGGCGGCGATCAGCGGTTCGGGCGCTGTCGAGAACTCCTCGCCGGCCCCGGCCAGCGCTGCGATCAGGTCGTCATCCCCCGGGCCGTCCGGCTCCGGGTGGTACTTCGGCGCGTCAGCGGGCATGCCCGATCACCGTCTCCCAGTTCGAGGTTGAGCTGCGCATCAGGACAGGGTCGGCTCGGTCGGCGCACCGGCCAGCAGCGCGCGCAGCCGGGCCAGCGCCCGCAGGCTCTGCACCCGCACCGCACCGGGACTGACCCGCAGGGCCTCCGCGGTCTGCTCGACGCTGCGGTCCTCCCAGTACCGCAGGATCAGCACCGCGCGGTCCCGCGGCGACAGCCGACCCAGCGCCTCCAGCAGGGTCAGCCGCAACTCCGGATCGCCCTCGCGGGCGGCGCGGTCCGGCAGTTCGGCGATCGGCTGCTCACTGCTGCTGCGCCGCCGCCGGTGCGTCAGGTAGGCCCGGACCAGGACGGTGTGTGCGTAGGCGGCGGGGTTGTCGATCCGGTCCTTCCGGTCCGTGCCGGTGAACCCGGAGTGGCGCTGCCACAGCACGTACATCCGGCCCAGGGTCTCCTGGACCAGGTCCTCCGCGAGGTGGGTGTCACCCCCGGTCAGCAGGCAGGCCGAGCGGTAGAGCTGTGGCGTCCGGCCCGCCGCGAACTCCAGGTACTCGGCCTCCCTGGCCTCCCGTGCCGCACCGTTCCGGAACACCCGGACCCCCCTTGCTCGAACCACCCTGTCACTCTCATGACGCGACGGGCGAGCGGGCCTGTTACAGCGGTCGCGCCGTGATCGACGGGACCCGGCGACCGGACCCGATCCGCACGATCAGCCACTGGGCGACCAGCAGGTCGATCGGCCAGGAGAGCCAGGCTCCGCTCTGGTACGCCCGCTCGAAGGGGAGGCCGGCGTCGGAGAGGACCGCCAGCCAGAGGCGGAAGGTGACCGCGGCGAAGATGAGGGCGTAGGACCTGATCATCCAGATCCGGTGCTCGGGGACCGCCCGGCGGCGGATCGCGGCGAACGCCAGGCCGGTCGTGATCAGCAGCGCGGTCGCGAGCCCGGCGAACCCGAGGGGCGCGACCGGCCAGTAGAGCCCCTTCGGCACCAGCAGCAGGCCACCGATCCCGGCTGCCACGGCGCCGATCAGGTAGGTCCGCCCGATCGCCCGGTGCACGACCGGATGCCGTGCCCTGATCCGGGGCACGAACTGCCACGGACCGACGGCCAGGGCCAGGACGCCGCCGCCCACGTGGAAGAGCAGCGGGCCGAGGTTCGCCAGGTAGACGGCGCGCTGCTGGGCGAGGAAGAGGTCGGGGTCGCGGGTGAAGTAGCGCGCGGCGATCGCGGCCGTCAGGGTGGCCAGGACGGTCATGCCGAGCCAGCCGGCCCGGGTCCGGCGCGAGGTCCTCCTCCCCGTGCCGCTGCCGGTCGGGTCGGGCTCGGCGGGGGCGGACGGGCTGCCGGTGGTGCTGCGGGAGACAGGCGGATTCATGCCGGGGAAGCTACGGCCCGCGCCATCGGCGCCGCGTCCACCTGCGGGGGTCGATCCCGCTACCTCGGCGGGGGTACCGGCGAACGGGCGCGCCCGTACCCCGCCAGGGGGACGGGCTGCCTACCCTTCCCGGTCGATGTGCGGCCCGTCGCGGGTCGCTACGCTCGGTTCGATCAAGTCGCCGCGCCGGCGGTGACGCCACCTCACGGAGCTGCGATGAGTCGGCCGAACTGGACCAGTGCGCGCGCCGCCGCCCGGCGGATCCGGTCGCTGCCGCCCGGCGGCGCCGCCTGGCCCCGGCGGCGCCCGAGCAGCACGGTGCTCGACCTGGCGCTGGCCGGCGCGTTCCTGGCCGCGATGCTGGTCGAGCGGCTCGGCGCGGCGGCGCGGATCGGCGGGCGGCTGCCCGCGGCGCTCGTGCTGAGCGGGCTGATCGCCGGCGCGCTCGCCGCCCACCGCCGGCTGCCGCTCGCCGGGTACCTGGTCGGCTCGGCCGCGCTGTCCGCCGAAGCGCTGTTCGTTCTGCCCAGCCCGGTGTCGCCGTACGCGAACCTGCTCGGCCTGTACTCGCTCGGCCTGCGCGGCACCCGCGCCCGGGCCAGGCTGGGACCGGTCATCGTGCTGCCCGGCATGGTCGCGTACTTCTCCGGCCCCACGCACACCGGCCGGATGGTGCCCGCCACCGTGCTGTTCGTCTGGCTGCTGGCCTGGGCGCTCGGCTACGGCCGGACCCGGCGGCAGGAGGAGCAGGAGGCGGCCCGCCGGGTGCTGCGCGAGCAGGTCGTCACCGAGGAGCGGGTGCGGATCGCCCGGGAACTGCACGACCTGGTCGGGCACACCCTCAACGTACTGCTCGTGCAGGCCGGCGCCGCCCGCCGGCTGCTCGACCGGGACCCGGAACAGACCCGCGGCCTGCTGGGCACCATGGAGCACACCGGCCGTCAGGCGCTGGAGGAACTGGACCGGGTGCTCGGCCTGCTGCGCCAGGAGGGGCCGGACCAGCAGCCGGGGCTGGCCCAACTGGCGTCGCTGACCGAGCGGATGGCGCAGGCGGGGATCCGGGTGACCGCGCGGGTCGACCCGGCCGTGCACCGGGTGCCGCGCACCCTCGACCTGTCGGCCTACCGGATCGTCCAGGAGGCGTTGACCAACACGGTCAAGCACGGGCGCGCCGCCCGGGCCGAGGTCTCGGTCCACTGCGACGGAGACGTGCTCGACGTCGAGATCCGGGACGACGGCGTCGGCGTGGCCGACGGTTACCTGCCCGGCCGGGGCCTGCGCGGCATAGCGGAGCGGGTCCGCGAGTTCGGCGGCAGCGTGGAGCACGGCGCCGGCGAACGCGGCGGTTTCCGGCTGCACGCCGTGCTGCCGATCCCGCGCACCCCGGCGGCGGTGGTCCGGTGACCATCAGGGTGGTGATCGCCGACGACGACGCCCTGCTGCGCGCCGGGGTCGCCCTCGTCCTCGGCAGCGAGGACGGGATCGAGGTGGTCGGCGAGGCCGCCGACGGGCTGCAGGCCGTGGAGCTGTGCCGGACCGCGGGGCCGGACGTGGTCCTGATGGACGTGCGGATGCCCGGCATCGACGGGGTCGAGGCGACCCGCCGGATCGTGGCGGCGCGGTTGCCCACCCGGGTGCTGGTGCTCACCACCTTCCACCACGACGACTACGTGTGGGGCGCGCTGCGGGCCGGCGCCGCCGGGTTCCTGCTCAAGCGGGTCCCCCCGGAGCGCCTGATCGACGCCGTCCGGACCCTCGCCGGCGGCGAGTCGGTGCTGGACCCGGCGGTGACCCGCGACCTGATGGGCCAACTCGCCGCCGCCGGCCCGGGCCGCGAGCGCCCCGGACCACGCGATCCGCGGCTGGCCCGGTTGACCGCCCGGGAGCGGGAGGTGCTCCGCCAGGCCGCCGAGGGCCATTCGAACGCGCAGATCGCCGACCTGCTGCTGCTCGCCGAGTCCACGGTGAAGACCCACCTGAAGCGGATCCTCGCGAAGATCGACGCGCGCGACCGCGCCCAGGCGGTCGCGATCGCCTACCAGAGCGGGCTGATGGCAGCCGAGGGCGATGGGCCCTGGGACGGGGACTGACCCGAGCTCGTTGTCGGTGCTCGTTGTCAGTGCTCGCTGGCAGGATCCGGGCACCGTCAGAGGAGAGGAACGACAGTGGACCTGGTCGCCGCACTCGAGGCCGTGCTCGCCGAGCACGGGGAGCCCGACGCGCTCGGCACCCCGCCCGCCCGCGGGCGGTTCCGGCCGGCCGGCTCGCTGCTGGTGCGGGACGAGGTGATGCTCCGCCCGTTCGAGGGCTGGGGCGAGTGGCTCACCTTCGACGAGCTGCGCCCGGGGCGGTACGACGCGTACCTCGCCCACGCCCGGCCGGCCGCTGACGAGCCGTCGATCGTGACCGCCGTCGCCCTGGTCGCCCCGCACGCCACCGCCGAGACCATCGCCGGCGCGGACTACGCGGAGCGGTGCGACGACGCCACCATGCAGGGCGAGACCCTCTCGGCGGTGACGGGCTGCGCCGCGGACCTCGGCCTGCGCCGCTTCGCCGAGGACTTCGCCGTCGAGACGGCCGCGGTCCGTGCCGCCGCCGAGCAGAAGTACGCGGGCGCCGACCCCGCCTACGTCGAGCAGGCCGTCACCGACCACCTCGAGGCCGAGCTCAGAAACCTGCTCGACGCCCAGGAGGCCCGGGGCAACCCCGCCCCCGTGCTCGACCTGACCCTGGACCGGGACGGCGCCAACGCCCTGGTCTTCCGGGTGAACTCGCTGGGCTGCCAGAGCATCCTGCTGGGGACGGACGCAGGCGGGGAGGCGGTCTGCCTGCTCTGGTCGGTGTTCGACGACTGAGCGGCACGGCGCCCGCCGGTCTGCCGGATCAGTGCCCGGTGAGGGACTCCGACGGTTTGCCGTCCACGCCGATCGGCACGTCCCCGGCGATCAGCACCCGGTGCATGATCCGTGGGACTTCCAGGTGCGCGGCATCACGAGGGGCCAGGTGAATGGTGGCCCGATTGTCCCAGAGGGCGACACTGCCCGGCTCCCAGCGGAAGCGGACGGTGTACTCCGGGCGGACCGCCTGCTCCAGCAGCAGGTCCAGCACCGCCCGGCTCTCCGGGCGGGAGAGGCCGAGAATCTGTTCGACGTAGTACCCGTTGACGAACAGGACGCGTTCCCCGGTCTCGGGAAGGACCCGCACCAACGGGTGCGCCGTGGCCATCTGATGACCGAGCAGGTGCTCGACGTACGCGTCACGGCCGGGCTGCGGCTGGTAGCCGACGCCGAGCCGGTGCTCGGCCCGCAGCCCGTCCACGAACGCGCGCACCGGCGCCGACAGTCCCGCGTAGGCCGCCGCGAGGTTGGCCCAGGTGGTGTCGCCACCGTACGGCGGCACGCTCTCGGCCCGCAGGAGCGTCGCGGCCGGCGGGGCGAGGTGGTTGCTCCAGTCGGAGTGCCAGGGGTGCAGCAGCGAGTCGTTGCGCCGGTGCAGCCACTCCGCCCGCTCCATGCCGTACCGCCCGGACAGTTCCAGCCGATCGGCCGTCGTCTCGATCTCGGGCACGTCCGGCGGGGACGCGCTGCCGCGTCGCGGCATGACGATCGTCTCCCCGAACCGTCGGGCGAGCGCCACCTGCCCGGCGTGGTCCAGCCGTTGCCCGCGGAAGAAGACCACCTTCCACCGCAGCAGTGCCGCTCTGATCGTCGCCACCACGGCGTCGTCGAGATCGTCCGTCAGATCGACGCCGGTGATCTCCGCGCCGATGTGTCCCGCAGCCGGGTTCACCTCGACCCCGGCAGCACGAACAGCTTCTCCGGTCACCGCAGCCCCAGTATCCTCGGTCGGCTTCGCTTCCCCCGGGGCGTTCCCGTGACGCCCCAGCAGGCAAGCTTCCCAACGCGGCACCCTTCGAACCCCGGGTGCGTGACGACCGTGGCACACCGTCCCCACGCCCGCCTCGCCTACGGGACGCACCGGTGGGCGACCAGCGGATTGGGTACGGGCACGAACTGCGGCCGGGTGCCGTCCGCGTCGATCCAGCGGGAGAGCAGGTTGGCCTTGCCCGGGACCGTCGCCGCGGCCAGCAGCGCCGTGGTCTCCGGCAGGCCGAGTTCCTTGTCGCACCGCTCGAACTCCTGCCGCGCGGCCGGCCACAGCGCGCCCGCCGCCCGGGGGAAGCGGTGCGCGAGGGTGGCGGCGACCTCGCTCAGGTTGTTGACGACGAGGCAGTACACCAGGCGCCGCCAGGCCACCTCGCGCGGCGTCTCGGGGAGGATCCTGACTCCCTCGGCGTCCCGGAAGACGACTTGGACGGGATCGCCGGCCGCGTCCACGGCGATCAAGGTGTTCTGCAGGTGGCACTCGACCGCCACGCCGTGGCGCGCGTAGGCCGCCAGCACCGGGGGGACCAGGTGGCCCAGGTAGGCCGACCACCAGCGCAGCGGGTCGGCGAGGCGGTCGAGCGGACTGCCGTCGAACCCGTCGGTGAGCGCGGCGGCCAGCACCGCGGTGGTGCCCGGCAGCAGGTGCCCGTCCAGGCCGTCGCGGAGCAGGACCGGGAAGATCTCCTCGAGGCCGCGCACCGTGCGGTACCCCGGTTCGCCCAACCAGGCCGCGGGGCCGTCCATGGCCGCGAAGGCGGCCGCGACCAGCGGGTCCGTGCGGCGCCCCTGGCGCAGCTCGTGCCGTCGCATCCGCCGGATGTCGTTGGTGATCTGCACCTCCAGGCTGAACTTCAGGAACAGGTCGGCCGATCCGGGACGCTCGGGGCTCCCGGGCACGTGCACCGTGCGCACCGAGGACGTCGCCCGGGCCCGCCAGGGGGTGCTGCCGAGCCGGATCAGCCGTCCCTCGGCGAAGGCGGCGCGGACGGCCGGCAGGTGGTGGGTGAGCGCGAACTGCCAGGGATGGGCGGGCAGCAGGCGGTAGCCGGGCGGAGCATGGCCCAGGGCGTCGAGGGCGCTGGTGTCGCCCTCGCCGATCACCGCGTCCGCACGGATGCCGAGCAGGACGAGCGGGAAGCGCCCGTACGCCTCCGGAGCGTACGGCAGCCAGGCGGCCGGCGGGCCGCCACCGCTGCGGGCCTTGGGGGCCGGGTGGCAGGGGTGGCCCGTGACGAGGGACTGCTCGGAGCGGAGCCACGGATCCTCGGGTGGGGTGGCCCGGGCCCGGGCTTCGAGAATGGCCGCCAGGGCCGCGCGGCTGGCCGTCGCCTCGGCGACCAGGGCGGGGTTGGAGCGCCCGGTGGCGGCACGCATCTCCTGGGCGGCGACCTCGAGGAGGTCGGCGTGCTGCAGGGGGTGCCAGCCTGCACCGGTCCACAGCTCGGGCGAGGAGGGCCGCCGGCCGGTGCTGCGCACCCGGAGCAGCCGGCCGCTGGCGCGCAGCCGATGGACGGTGTGGTCGGCATGGTCGGCGGCGGTGCTCACCGTCGGGTCGAGGCCCGCTGCCGGGTCGACGCTCGCCGCCGGTCCGGCGCTCGCCGTCGGTTCGACACTGGCCGCCGGTTCGACGGCTTCGCGCAGCAGACAGTTGAGCAGCGGAACGACGGACAGTGCGTCAGCCGCCCGGGCGAAGTCATCCATCAGCCACCAATATCATCCACCGGACATCATGATGGAGGGAACGTACCGCTTCTGACGGGAGGTCACATGGCCGGGAGCGCCGCCGAGCGGCAGCTGGCAGCGCAGCTGGGCCAGGTCCGTCCGGAGACGGTCGACGCCTATCTCGCCGCGCTGCCCGGAGCGCGGGCCGCGGTGCTGGCACGGCTGTGGCGGGGGCTGGTGCACGAACCGCTGCCCTGGATCGCCGGACGCGTGAGCAGCCGGGACGGCGTCAGCCTGCGGCTGGCGGACGGGCGGTTGCTGCACGGCCCGCCGTCGGACCCGTGGGCGACGGGGACGGCCCTCGCCCGCGTCGAACTGGACGGCCGTCCGTTCGACCACCCGGCCCGGTTGCTGACGGCCCTGGCGGTGCCCGGCGGCCGGCGCTTCGCCACCGAGCTCGACCACAGCGCCGCCTCGATGGCGCTCTCCCGCACCGCCCCCGACCCCGCGGGGCCGCCCGCGACGCCGTGGGAGTGGGAACAGCGGTCACCCGACGGACACCCCTACCACCCCACCTGCCGCTCCCGCCCGGGCTTCACGGCCGCCGAGCAGCTGGCGTACGCGCCGGAGCACCGGCCGGTGGTGGGCCTGCGGCTGGCGCCGGTGGCCGAGGCCGTGGTGCGCGGCCGGTGGCCGGCCGAGCTGCGTGACGGCCGTTTCGCGCTGATCCCGGTGCACCCCTGGCAGGCCGAGCACACCCTGACCGGACGGCCGCTGCGCCCCGGACCGGACGCCCATCCGCTGCTCTCCCTGCGCACGCTCGACCTCGGCGGGAACCTGCACGTCAAGACCGCGTTGAGCGTCCAACTCACCTCCGCGGTCCGCGACATCTCCGCCTACTCGGTGGAGCACGCGCTGGCCACCTCCGAGCTCGTCGACCGGGTCGCGGCGCGCCTCGATGGCCGGTTGCAGATCGCGCGGACCCTGGCCGCGGCGGGGGACGGCACACCGGAGCTGGCGGCGATGCTGCGGCAGTCCCCGTACGCGTACGCCGGGGCGGGGGAGCAGGTGGTGCCGGTGGCCGAGCTGCCCGCCTGCTTCGCCCCGCTGCCGCCCGACCAGCGGCGGGACCGGATCGCCGGGTTCGCCCGCCTGGCCGTGGGCGTCTGCCTGGACCTGCTCGACCTGGGGGTGGCCCTGGAAGCGCACGGGCAGAACCTCCTCGCCGTGCTCGACCGGCAGGGCCGGACCCGGCGACTGGTCTACCGCGACCTCGCCGACATCCGGATCAGCCCCGCCCGGCTGGCCCGCCACGGGCTCCGCGCGCCGATCACCGGTCGGCTGCTGGACGACGACCCCACCAGGCTGCGCCGCAAGGTCTTCGGCTGCCTGCTCACGGGCGTGCTGGGCCCCCTGGCCGGCAGTGCGGCCGACCTCGGCACCATCCTCGAAGCCGCCACCCGGGACCGCCCCGCGACCCCCGACCTGCGCGCCCTGCAGGCGGACCCGCTCCCGGTGAAGGCCCTCACCCTGATGCGGCTGACTCCCGGCGGCGACCACTGGGCACAGCTCCCCAACCCGGCCCGGCTCCACTGAACCCGCTGACCCGGCGACACGGCCGAGGCGGGCACCGGGTGCGGGAGCGGCGGCCGTTGACTGCCTAGGCTGGGCAGACCGAGCCGCCGCCGCAGCACCAGGGAGCCCGCAGTGTCCGACCTGCCCGAGTACCCCGACTACCCGGCGTTCAACGTGCCGGTCAACCACGTGCAACCGGTGCCGCGGCGGATCCGCGCCGTGCTGGCCGGCCGCACCGTCATCGACACCACCCGCGCCCGCTACGTCTGGGAGGTGCCCTACTACCCGCAGTTCCACATCCCGCTCGACGACGTGGCGGCGGACGCGCTGGTCCCGGACGACGGCCCGGTCGAGGAGACCTCGCGCGGCCCGGCGCGGTCGTTCGGGCTGCGGGTCGGCGAGCAGGAGCGGCCCGGCGCCGCGCGGGTGCTGGACCAATCGCCGATCGCCGGCCTGAGCGGCACCGCGCGCTTCACCTGGGACGCGCTCGACGCCTGGTTCGAGGAGGACGAGCAGGTCTTCGTCCATCCGCGCAACCCATACGTCCGGGTGGACGCGCTGCGTTCGTCCCGCACCCTACGGGTCGAACGCGAGGGCGTCGTGCTGGCCGAGTCCACCTCACCCGTCCTGGTCTTCGAGACCGGACTGCCGACCCGCTACTACCTCGACCGCACCGACGTGGACTTCGCCCGGCTGGTCCCCAGCGACACCGTGACCGCCTGCCCCTACAAGGGCACCACCAGCGGCTACTGGTCCGCCCGGATCGGCGACCGCACCCACCCGGACCTGGCCTGGGCCTACGACTTCCCCACCCGCCAACTGCTCCCCATCGCGGGCCTGGTCGCCTTCTACAACGAACGCGTCGACCTCTTCCTCGACGGCCACGAGCTGCCCCGCCCGAAGGGGCGACGCTGAAGGGGAACGCCGCCGCACCACCCGCGAAGAGCGAAGGGTCAGCTGAGCTACCGGATGCGCGTGTCGTTGAGGCCACCCCGGTCGGCGAGGTAGGCGTAGTGCCCGGCTTCCAGCGCAGCGGCGAACCCGGAGAGGACGTGCAGCCGGGAGGGGGCGTGCATGCCGTCGGGCACACCCTGGTCGGTGCGGACGAGCTGCCCGTAGCGGCCCTCCGGGCCGGGATCCAGATCGAGCACGACGTGGGAACCGTCCGGCTCGAGGGTCACTGGCATCCAACCCGGCCGCCAGTCCCAGTCGTTGCGGATTTCGTCGCCCGGCCGCTCCGCGGACCGCGACCGCAGGTCCATCTCGTCCCGTCGGGACGCCGGCGCGGTGACGTCCCAGTGCCGGACGGCGTCCCCCTGAAGCCCCGGGATGGCGATCTCGCGGTGAACGGCTAGAGAGGCGGCGAAGTCCGCCGGAAGCCCGAAGCCCAGCCTCGTCTCCTGCTCGGCGATCTCGTCCGCGCCGGCCGGCCCAGCCAGTCCGGCCAGCGCCCCGGGGGCGTGCTCGGCGAGGTGGGCCTCGATCCTGCGCCACACTGCGGCGAGCTCTTCGCGAACCCGGGCCGCCACGGCGGCGTCCGGGGGCCGGTCGGCGGATGGCGGCGCAGCAACTCCAGGGCCACGGCCTGCGCCTCGGCGTCGACCGCGCCGAGCCGGTCGGCTGCCCGACGCCGCACCACAGGAGGGTTGCTCCGCGTCGCGTACCACCAGCGACAGGACGCGGGCGAGGTCCTGGTCCCAGTCCGGTCCCAGATGCTGCACCGCGGCGACCACGTCGTGGCGTTCATGGTGCAGGCGGTGCTCGGACGGCAGGTACTCCTTCGGTGTCAGGGCGAGGGAGCGCAGTGCGACGGCGACCGCGTGCGGACGGTAGGCCGGGTCAGCCCGGTCAGCGGCCGGACCGGCATCCCCAGCGGCACGCCGCGGCGCCGGTGCTCCAGCCCCGCGCCGGGAGCGTGGAGCACCACCTCCAGTGCCCCCGTGGCCCCCCGCACCGTCGAGTCCACGACCGCTTCCCCGCGGAGCAGCACCTCGACCGGGCAAGGCCCACTGTTCAATCCCTGCACCACAACACCCCCGCGCTCCCTTGCTGTGTGCGGTGGTCGTACATCATGCGGTCTTCGCGCTCGCGCGGCGTGGCCCTGGCGTTGGTGGCGTTCGGCGGCGGACGACTGCCCGCCCGGCCCGCGCGCGTTGGGCGAAGTCGGCGTCAGATCACTGATGGTGGAGCTGCGCCCACGCCTCCAGGACGTTCTGGGTCGTCAGGTGGTCCTTTCCCAGAGCACGTATGCAGTCTTTCGCCAAGGGGCCGCAGACTTCGGCGATCTGGTCGGCCCGTTCGTCGGCGAAGTGCCAGACGAGGGTGCTGAGGTGTTGCCAACGGCGGTCCAGTGAGTGGGGGTGCGAGGGGCCGAAGGCATCGCCACAGCGGGTGGCCTCGATGGCGTAGCAGTCGGCCTCTTGCTGATGGTCCCCCAGTTCACAGCAGTCGTCGCCGTACATGGACCAGGCGCACAGGGTGTCGGGATGATTCGCGCCCAGGGCGAGGCCGTGGTCGAGCACCAGACCCGACCACGTCGAGAGGGTCACGGCCGGCGGTTCGCCGCGGGGGCCTTCGCCGTGGTGTTTGGTGTACCGGGTGCGGGCCCGGGTCAGCTCGCGCTGTGCGGTGAGTGCGTGGTGATCGGTGCTGCCGTGGCGCTGTGCCTGTTCGGTGGCGAGGAGCTCGAGTGCCTCGATGCCGGTCGTGTGCAGTTCCTCGGCTTCGCTGTCCAGAGCGTCGCGAGCGGCCTTGATCCGGGCTTGCACGGTCGTGGGGTGCCACACCCCCAACGCCCGCTTGCAGTCGGTGGCGAGAGTCTCGCTGACTTCGAGGCCCTGCCGGAAGTCGACGCTGTGGGGCAGGAGGTCCAGGCGGGCATGGAGGGTTTCCGGGTGGCTGTGTCCGAATTTCAGGGTCAGCTGCAGCACTTTTTCGTGACGGCTTTCGAGGAGGGACTTCCGCTGCCGCCGCAGGGTGCCCAGGGCCTTCTCCCACTCGTTGTCCGTCCAGCGAAATCCAAGCAGTTCGGTGTCCATGATTTCCCCTCGGGAGACTGATGTCCGGCGATCGCTGAAGGTGACCTGCGTCAGGGCGACCGATGGTGTGGTCACTCGCCACTCGGTGTGCAGAGGCTGCGGGAGCGGCTGTCGGTGACGCGGGGACGGCTCTGTCGGTCCGTCTCCGCGTCAACTCTCTGTCCTTCTGCCCTCGAAGAATTCCGCGAGTTCGCCGGGCCGGCCGGTCGGAGTCTCAGGGGACTGCTGGGTCGGACCCGTGCGCCGAACAGCTGCCGGGTTGTCAACGGGAGGATGTCCGTAGAACTCGTCGGTCGCGGCGTTGCGCTGTCCGGGGACCGTCGGCAGGAATTCGACTGCCGCTCTGACGGGATCGAGATGGGCATACCGCTGCAAAATGTTCCTGGATTTCTCCACGACGCGGCGGACGGGAGTTGCGGATATCGAAAGTGCCTCCCGGACGGCCGAGACCGCCGCTTCGACGTTCCCGACGGCGAAGTGTGCCTCGGCAACCTTGAGGAGGCATCGCATCTCTACGATCGGAAGTGGCTGGTAGTTCGAATCGGTGCGACTTTCGCAGTGTGTCTCGTAACGCTCCAGGGCCTGGCGCGGGAACCGTGCATCGAAAAGGACTGAGCTTGCCGCCGCGTGCAGCCACGTCTCGTTGACCGCCGCATAGTGCTCGTCGACAAAGCTGGCACGAGTGTTCATGATGACCGTGGCTTGTTCGACGAGGCGGAGACTCGCCAGGACGTTCCTCATCCTCGCCTGTGCGCGCGCTTCGTGAATCGTCAGCACCACTTCGTTGTGCGGTGACGCCGTCGTGGCCGATGCAGCCGCGGTGATCGTGAGAACATCACGCGGATCTCCTGCGGCCAGGTGGAGGCAGCAGAGTGCGTCCAGCGAGCGCTCCGTCATCAGCTTGGATCCGGATCCGCTGGCAAATCGTACGGAATTCAGCGTGAAGTGTTCGGCGCGTTCGGTGTCGCCCAGTCCGATGGCAAGTCGTGCGCACTGCTCGGCGGCGGAGGCCACGCAGTAGTAGAGCCGTGCGCCGACGGAGCGGTCATAGGATCCGTAGTCCGTCAGCTGCCGGAGCGCGTGGTACTCGGCCTGGGCAACCCGGTAATGAGAGAGTGGCGGAAGGTGGAAGGACTGCTGGCGCAGCGATGAACAACTCGCCTCGAGTACGCTGATCGCGACCGGAGTGACGGGAGTGCCGCCGTGGGCCGCAGGTGCCGGGCCGGCCTGGGCCAGCGTGCTGCCCAGAAAGCTGGCGAGACGCGGGCCGGCGAACGAGATTCCCGTTGGCGGCATTGTCTCGCCCGCGCTCGCGCGATTGGACGCCGCCGAGCCGCCGGCCAAACGATC
Organism: Kitasatospora sp. LaBMicrA B282; assembly: GCF_050325825.1. Taxonomy (NCBI): domain Bacteria; kingdom Bacillati; phylum Actinomycetota; class Actinomycetes; order Kitasatosporales; family Streptomycetaceae; genus Kitasatospora; species Kitasatospora sp. LaBMicrA B282. The sequence goes on along the minus strand of NZ_JBNQTI010000008.1, from coordinate 31,090 downwards.
GCGGTGGTCCTCTCGGGCCGCCGGCTTTCCCCGGTAAAGCCAGAGGGGCCAGGCAACTTTCCCCAGGACTTCTTCCGGGATGTGATGGACGTAAGCAATGGCGAGCTGCGTCTTGTAGGTCGGAGTGACCTTCCAGTTTTCCCATCGATTTACCTTTTCTCGGGTGGCCTGGATTCTTCCGAGTCCCAGGGTTGCGTACGTTTCCGAGATGAGCTGCGCATAGGACGACTGCGTTTCCCCGCTGAGCTGACGAAGACGGGCGAGAGGATGCTGTCCTGGCAATAGGATTCCTGGGTTCGTGGTATCCGGCAATTGGTACGTAGACGGGGGAAGGCTAGCAGGATCTGTGTCGCCATGACTACTCTGCGCCCTTTTGCAACGCTTTGTTGAAGGGTCAAGCAGTCTCGATGATTGGACTAGACCGCAAGGGCGGGGTGGCCCAGGAGTTCGATCCGGGCGGGGACGTCACACGGAAGTCACATTGCTGCTGCTTGAAAGTCGGCGGGCATCGAGGTTGTACTGGGGCAAGCCCACCGGAGGTATGGATCGCGAGATGCCGGAGGAGGTCGAAGGCGTGCTGGTCACGTTCGAGAGAAGGAAGAACAGAACCTTCGGCAGGTGTGGTGGAGTACCGGGTCATCCCTGAGGCGGAACGGAAGTCCTCCGTGATCGACCTCAGAGTGCCGGCGGCCAACTCGTCACCGCGCGCCATTCGATCGTGCTGACGGCCGAAGAGCCCTGATACGGGCCGGATTCCTCGGCCGGCGAAGGGCGGCCAGGAAGAGGGTCGTGAGCCGCCGACGATTGTTGCCGGCAGAGTTGGTGCTCGATCCGGCGGCAGCAGCTCGTATCGCACAGGGGCCGGATCGTGCAAGGACAGGGCCGAGTTGGACAACGCACCCGCTCAACTCGGTCACCACCGGACTCAACCGGGACACAGCCCACGACGCTCTCGGTACAGGCTCGCAGAGCTCTGTATCGCCACCGTCATCTTCCTGGAGGCATCGTGTCAACGATCAGCACTTCCCGCGCCGATGGACAGGAGCCTGCCGCCGACACCCGGGACGCGGCACAGCCCGAGCTCGGACAGGACGGATCACGGAGACCTTCGTCCGCCGCCGGCGTGCTGCCGGACGTGCAGGCCTGGGCAGCCCATCGGGTGACCCTTGATGCGACCTACGCCGCACCCGTCAACCGCTTCGCCCCCGTCCGGCGCATCCGGGGCGAGCTGCGCCGCATCGCCGCGACGTGGGGCGTGCGCGGCACGGTCCTGGACGACCTGGTGGCAGTCGCCTCGGAGTTGATCGCGAACGCGATCTGCCACAACCAGCCTGGCGTGCTCGGTGTCATGATGCGCATTCGGCAGGGAGAAGACCGGATCCGGATCGAAGTTGCGGATCGTGGCCGCCGGCTGCCGCGTCCTACGGCAAGCTTCGCCAGTGACCAGGCCGAGTCGGGCCGCGGCCTGCTGATCGTCGAGGCGCTTTCCGCGCAGTGGGGCATGCGTCTGACGCCGATCGGCAAGACGGTCTGGGCCGAGCTCGAGCTTCCCACCCCCGGTGGCCAGGAAGCGGATGAGGGCGACAGCGGTCCTGGGCAGTGATGGTGTGGCCTGCTGGCGGTGCACCGAATGCCTCCCGGCCGTAACGGGTTTCGGCGAGGCGAGGAGACCGCCCGGACATGTCGTCCGGGTTCGTCTCGATCAAATGCTCGGTCGTTCCGGTGTGAGATGTCTGCCGGTCGATCGGATGTAGATGCGTCCAAACATCAGCCGGGAATCCAGTCGCGGACTCTCCTGCCCGCCCTGCTCCCGCACTGACTCAAGAAAGAGGAGATCATGCGAATCACGAACTTGCTTGCCGTCATGGCGGCCGCGACGTCCCTCGCGGTGTCCGGTGCAGCCCCGGCCTTCGCGCAGGGCCCGAACGACGGCCCGGCCATCCTGACCCTCGGCGGCCCGGCCGGCACTGCGGTTCCGGTCGGCGACGTGCTCTCCGGCACACTCGTCCCGGGAACGTTCCAGCTCACCATCGATGGGTTCCTGGGCGTGACCTGTACGTCGTCGTCCGGCTCCGCCACGGTCACCAGCAACCCCGCGGCGCCGGGCACCGTGACCGCGAGCCTCAACGGCGCCCCGGCGCCCGGCGGGTGCACGGGCATTCCCGGCGTCAGCCTGCAGAGCGTCGACCTCGGCCAGTTCAACGCGTCGGCGAGCGACACGGGAAGCCCGCAGAGCTTCCCCGTCCGAGCCACGGTGACGGTCAGCACCCTCCTGGGACCGATCAGTTGCACGTACCAGACCGCTGTCGCGGCCAGCCTCGACCGTGCGTCCCAGAGCCTGGCGATCACGGCGCAGTCCTCCGGCGTGTCCGACAACCCGGTCGTCTGCCCCGCCTCCGCCTCGCTCTCGGCCACGTACGGCTCCTTCACCGACACCAGCCGCCCGGGCAACCCGAGCGTGTACGTCAACTGAGGGGTCCGCGGCCACAACCGCACGGCGTGCGCAGTGGGAGGAAGGCACCTGGGGCGACCGGATAGAACCTCGGGGCGCTTCCCGGGCCGGGTTCACCGGGGTGGGCGACGTCGCCTCTGCCTAGTGGCCCGTCCTGCCCACTGACACGGAGAACGACTGGCGGGGTGACGGGGACGGAGCCCAGGAGGAGCCCCGCCAGTCACCGTGAACGGAAAGCCCATCGCTTTCCTCCGGAGTCCGTACTGCTTTTGACCATTCGAATCGAGACCTTGACAGGAGCAACCGTGTTCCGTCCTGCAAGCGCCGCCGCCTTTTCCGCCACCGTGCTCTGCGCGCTGGCATTCTCCGGGCCGGCACAGGCCCTCACCTTTCCGCCGGTGCCCTCCGGCCCCGGGTTCACCATCGGGCTGGTCAGCCTCAACGGTTCGGGCTGCCCCGACGGCACCGCCGCCGTCGCACCCTCTCCCGACGGCACCGCGTTCACCGTCACGTACAGCGACTACCTCGCCAAGAGCGGGGCAGGCACGGCGCCCACCGACTCCCGCCGCAACTGCCAGCTCACCGTCCAGGTCCACGCGCCGCAGGGCTTCACCTATGCCGTCGCCGAAGCGGACTACCGCGGCTACGCCAGCCTCGCCGCCGGGGCCTCCGCCCAGGAGCAGGCCAACTACTACTTCCAGGGCATGCAGCAGACCGGCACCATCACCCACCCGTTCAACGGACCGCTGAACGACGACTGGCAGGCCACCGACACGACGAACATCGCCAGCCTGGTCTGGTCCCCGTGCGGCGAGGTCCGTGACCTCAACATCAACACCGAACTGCGAACCGACCAGGGCACCGCCGACCCGACGACCACCAACTACATGACCATGGACTCCACCGACGGCAGCCTCACCACGACCTACCACCTCGACTGGGCCCAGTGCCCCCGCTGAGAACCCACCCCCACCCAGGTGGTCCGGTTGTTCCGGGCTCTGCTGCCTCCCCCACCGCGGGGGCAGCAGAGCCCGGCCGCCGCGGACGAACGATGCAAGCGGGCAGCCGGCCGGGGCACGGGTCCGCGCCGCCACAGCCGGCCCCATCACCAGGACTTCGGAAGGAATCAGCCATGCAGCGCCTGCTATGCCCGGTGGAAACACTCTACGTCGGTCAACGCATCCGAGCCGTCGTCGCCTCCACGGTGGCCGGCGGGGTGGATCCAGAGCTGCTCGCGGCGGCCTTCACGGACCTGACCGCCAGGCATCCTCCGCTGCGGTGCCGGATCGCCCACGCGTCCTCCGGCTTCGTGCTCCAGGAACTCGAGGCGCCGCCCCACCTGATCGTCCGCGAGGACAGTGGAGACGGCTACGCCGAGGAGCTCAACTCCCCGTTGCCCGTGGGCGGGCCGTTGGTCCGTGCCACGCTGCTGCGCGGAACCGGCTACGACATCGTGGTGCTCGTCGTCGATCACGTGATCAGCGACGGGCTCAGCGCCGCGACACTGCACCACGCACTGTGGGAGCGCTACGGTCGGCTCGTCGCCGACCCGATGACCACCCCCGAGCGGCTCGGCAGCGAGTGGCCCCCGCCGGTGACCTCGTTGCTGCCGCCCTGTCCCGTCGAGGAGGTCGAGCGGTACCTCGACCAGCGGCTGTTGCAGGTGCGTGCCCGTCCGGTGGAGCTGCTCTCTTACAACGCCCCCCGGTCCTCCCCGGGCGGCCGGATCGAGGCGACCCGACTGGTGCTTGCGCCCGGGCCGACCCAGGACCTGCGCCAGGCCGCTGTTGCTGCCGGCGTCTCGGTGCACGGGGTGGTCGCGGCGGCGCTGTTGATCGCAGCCCGGTGGCGGCTGTCAGGGGAGGGTCCGCGCACCCTCGGTTGCCTCTCGCCGATCGACCTGCGCTCGCGGCTGACCGAGCCGCTCCCGCGCGAGGTGATGGTGGCCGCCGCCACATCGCACACGCAGACCTTCGACGTCACGCCCGAAGAGGACCTGCTGGCCCTGGCCGGCGCCGTGACTCGCGGACTGCGCACCGCCCTTGAAAGCGGACAAGCGCTGCTGGAGGCAAGGATCATGCCGCGGGCGCCGGAGTTCCCGCAGCTGCTGGCCGCCACGGTGATCGCTACCAACGTGGGCAACCTCGCCGGTCCTCCGCTACCCGCCGGACTCGAACTGCTGGACATGCGTGGCAGCCCCGCCCGCGAGCAGTACTACCCACGCGCCGGCCGCAGCCCGGTGATGGCCGCCGTGAGCACCTTCGCCGGGCGGCTGGCGATCGAGTTCCCCTACTGGACCGAGTGCTTCTCCGGTCCGTTCATGGCCGACTTCCGTGACGAAGTCCAGGCGCTCCTCCTCGACCTCGCCGCCTGCGGTGCAGGGATCCCGACGTCCTGACGTTCCGTACGCCGCGACCGGTCGAGGGGCCGACGACCGGGCGCGAGCCTGTCGCACCCACCCAATTCCAGGAAGACAGCCATGACCCGACCAGAGGCTCGACCGACACAACCACCGACGGTTGCCGCGCAGGCCACCGCGACCGACGCCGCCACCGGCGGGCAGGAGGGCTCCCAGTGATCACGGGCAACGACCGCGCCATCGGCGTGCTGGGCATGGGCACCTACCTGCCGCCGGCCCTGCGAACCAACGAGGAGGTGGCCCAGGCCGCCGGGGTCACCGCCGCGTGGATCTCGGAGCGCACCGGCGTGCTGCGCCGCCACACGGCGTTGCCCGCCCAGGCCACCTCCGACCTGGCCGCCCATGCCGTCCGCATGGCCTGCGTGGCCGCAGGGGTCACCGCGGGTCAGCTGGACCTGCTGGTCTGTGCCAGCTCCTCGCCCGACGAAGTCTCCCCGGCCACCGCCTGCCGAGTGCAGGCCCATGTCGGTGCGTCCCGCGCCTGCGCATTCGACGTCACCGCGGCCTGTTCCGGATGGCTGTTCGCCACCCGCGTCGCCCACGACTGGCTTCGAGTCGAATCCGGCGTCCGCTACGCGGCCGTGGTCGGGGCCGAGGCCCTGTCGAGGCTGACCGACCCGTCGGATCGGGCCACCGCCGTGCTGCTGGCCGACGGCGCCGCGGCCGCGATCCTCGGCCCGGTTCCCGCGGGCGGCGGCTTCCACGGCTTTCGGCTCGGATCGGATGGCACCGGCGCCCATCACGTGGTGATTCCGGCCGGCGGAAGCCGCCGGCCTGCCAGCGCGGAAACCCTCGCCGAGGGAGGCCACCGAGTCCACATGGACGGCCGGGCGGTGCGCGACTTCGTCACCGAGACCCTGCCCGTTCTCGTCGAGGACGAACTCGTCCGGCACGGCCTGACCATCGACCAGATCGACGCGGTCGTGGCCCACCAGCCCAACCCACGGCTGCTGCGACACCTGGGCGAGAAGATCGGCATCCGGCCAGGCCGGCTCATCGTCACCGGCGACCGGACCGGCAACATCGGCGCAGCCAGCGCACCCTACGCGCTGGCCACGGCGGCCGCAGAGGGGCTCCTCAAGAGCGGCTCGAAGGTCCTCCTCTGCGTCTTCGGAGCCGGTCTGACCTGGGGGAGTTCCCTGCTCACCTGGACCGGCGCCACTGCACTCAGCAACGCACCGCTGGCCGGTCGTTTCTGATCAGCCCGTTCCCCGTGAACCTGCCACCGCAGGCTCAGCCCACAAACCTGGCGACGACGTGCGATGGGAGAGCACTCGTGTTGCTGCAGACGAAGTCCATCCTGGAGTGGCAGCCGGAACCGGGCAAGCTGGTCCGGTTCGTTCCCGAAGCCACCCCGACCGCTGGCTGGATCCATCCCTCGCCGCCCACCGCGCTCCAGGAGGCCCACGTCAAGAAACGAGTGCTCGACGCACAACTGGGCCACGTCGATGCGCCCTGGCTCGCCCTCGCCTTCGACCTACCGGGTCCATTCGACACCGCCGCCATGGAACGGACCCTGGTGAGGTGGGTCCGACGTCACGGCACCCTGCGCACCTGGTTCACGCAGGACAACCGAGGCCGTCTCCAACGGCGCTCCGTGCACCGCGACTCCGTGAAGTTCAGCACGGTCGCGCTCAGCGGCCGCAGGTCCTCGGACGAGCTCGGGGAGTGCATCCTGGACTACTTCAGGCAGGCCACGGACCCGACCCGCTGGCCCTTGCTGGCCGCCGGCGCCATTGTGCGAGAACAACGTAGTTCGACGTTCTTCCTCGCCGTGGACCACGCACACAGCGACGGCTTCTCGGTGCTCCTGGCGCTCCACGAGTTGAACGCCATCTACCGGGAAGAGACCGGCGGCCCGTCGGCTTCGCTCCCCGATGTGGGAAGTCACGTCGAGTTCAGCGCACTCGAGCGCGAACGAGAGGCGAAGATCTGTGCGACCCATCCGGCGGTCAGGCGCTGGGTCGACTTCTGGCGACGCGGGCCGCTCGACTTCGCCGTCCCCCTCGGCGTCGGCCCCGGCAACTCCCACCCTGGGGTCGTCGTCCTCGAGGAACTCTTCGACGCCGCCGAAGCGGAGGCGTTCTCCAAGGCTTGCACCGCGCATGGTGGTGGGACCACCGCAGGGCTCTACGCCGCGTTCGCCGTCTGCGCCCACGAGTTGGTCGGGCAGGACCTGTACCGGGGGATCGGGGTCGTGCACACCCGGGACAGCGCCCGGTGGCAAGCGGCCCAAGGATGGTTCGTCAAGACCATCCCGGTCACGGTTCCCGTCGTCGCCGGCCAGCTGTTCAGCGAGGCGGTCAGCACCGCCCAGCGGTCCAGCTCCACCATGCGAAAGCTGGAGGCCGTCTCCCCTTCCCGGCTTGCCGAGCTCAGCCCGGATGTCCAGCAGGCGGCCGCAGGGGTGGCAGCCCCCCTGTTCTCCTACATCGACACGCGGCACGTGCCGGGCTCCCTCGACTGGGGCACCGCGAACTGTCACGTGCTGCTCGACCGGCCCCACACATCGACCGTCTCGATCTGGGTGAACCGATACTGGGACTGCACGCGGCTGGGGGGCTATTACCCGGACACCCCGATCGCCCGGGTGACCGTGCCCCTGTTCCTCGGCGAAGTCAAGCGGGTACTCAAAGAGGTGGCGCACAGCGGCGATTACCGCGTCGGCCGGAACAGCAAGCATTGACGTCGACCTAGAGCAGCTGCAGCCGGTGGGCCAGCGCCGCCGCCTCGGTGCGGGAGGTGGCGCCCAGTTTGGGGAGCAGGTTGGAGACGTGCACCCCGGCGGTCTTCGCCGAGATGAAGAGCCGCTCGCCGATCTCCCGGTTGCTGCGGCCCTCCGCGACCAGCCTCAGCACCTCCAGCTCGCGCGGCGTCAGGCCGATCCGGTCCACCGCCGCGCCGGTCAGCCGCTCCCGTGCGGTCAGCTCGGCGATCCGGTCGGCGAGCGGGCGGGCACCCAGCCGCTCGGCCGCCTGCGCCGCCTCGCGCAGCAGGTCCGCGCCGGCGGTGCGGTCGCCGGCGGCCAGTGCCGCCGCGCCCGCCCGCAGCAACGCCCGGGCCAGCGGGTACGGCTGTCCGAGGGTTCGCCAGGCGGCCACCGCGGCCGTCCAGTTGCCGCTCTCCCAGGCTTCGGCGGTGGCCCGCTCGGCCTGCTGCACCGGCCCGGGCACGGCGAGCTGCGCCGCCAACGCGCCGAGTTGGCCGGCCCGTCGGCTCACCACCTCGGCGGCCTCCGATTGCCCCGTGGCGCCCAGGTCCGCGCCCATCGCGTTCGTCTCCTGCCCGGCCAGGACCAACGCCCAGCCCTGGGTGGGGTGTTCGGCCAGGGCGGGATCGGCCAGCAGCTCGCCCAGCACCCGGTCGGCCGTTGCCCAGTCGCCGCCGGCAAGCGCGGTGAGAAGCGTCAACTCCCGTTGGGGCAACAGGAACTCGCGCCCGGGGTAACCTGCGGCGAAGGGCGCCGCAGCGGCCTCGGCCGCAGCCAGTGCCTGGGCGAGGTCGCCCTCGGCCAGGTCGAGCAGCCCCCGGGTGGTGAGCAGCACCGCCCGGTAGAGCGGCGGCGGCTCCTCGGCCAGCGCCTGCACCAACACGGCCCGGGCCTGCGGCCAGTGGCCCAGCCGGAAGAGTCCGTCGGCCAGCATCGAGGCCAGCACCGCGCCCCGGTTGCCGGCCAGCCCGCGCCGGGTGGCCAGCGCCAGGCCGCGTTCGGCGGTCCGCACCGCCTCGGGGTAGTCGCCGGCGCCCTTGTGCGCCATGGTCAGCATCACGGCCGCCAGCACCAGCGTGTCGTCGTCCTCGGCCAGCGCCGCCAGCCGCTCGGCCTCGGCGCAGGCCGCCACCGCCGCCGCGTGCTCACCCGCCCGCGCGTGCCCGGCGGCCAGCGTGACCAGGGCCAGCGCCCGCACCGCCGGGTCGTCCGCGCGCTCCCCGAGCAGCAGCGCCTGCGCCGCGGCCTCGGCCGCCTCGCCGGGCCGGGAGAGCACGGCGAGGCGGCTGGCCAGGGTGGCCAGCAGGCGCCCGCGCACCCCGGACGGCTCGCCCGGCAGCAGGGCCAGTGCCTCCCGCAGGTCGTCCAGCCCGTCCTGGCCCTGACGGTGCTTCAGCAGACTGCGGGTCTCCAGCAGCAGGGCCCGCTCGGCCGGTTCGGGGGTGACGGCCAGCGCGGCGTCCGCGAGCTCCAGGCCGCGCACCGTCGCCCGGGCGTCCAGCGCGGCCCGCACGGCCGCCCGCAGCACCTCGGGCTCGGCCGACGACTCCGTCAGCATCCGTTCCAGCAGCCGCAGTTCCTCCCTGTAGGCGTATCCGGCCCGGGCCGCGCGGGCCGCCGTCCAAGCCGCCCGGTAGGCGGCCTCCCGGTCGCCCGCCGCGTGCCAGTGCAGGGCCAGCGCCGCCGCGGCCTGGCCGGGTGGCACCAGGGCGGGATCGGCGGTCAGCGCTCGGGCGCAGGCCGCGTGCAGCCGCCGCCGCTCGCCGGGCAGCAGTTCCTCGGCGACGGCCGAACGCAGCAGCGCGTGGCGGAAGGTGTAGCCCTCCTCGCCGGCCAGCAGCAGCCCGCGCCGCACGGCCGGCCGCAGCGCCGCCTCCAGCTCGGGTTCCGGCTGCCCGGTCACGGTGGCCAGCAGCGCCGGACCGACGGGCTCGCCCAGCACCGCGGCCACCCGCAGGACCGCCTGGGCCGGCTCGGGCAGCCCCCGCACCCCGGCCAGCAGCAGCTCGCGCAGCGGCGCGGGGGTGCGCTCGCCGGGGGAGTCGAGCAGCGCGGTGGCGAAGAGCGGGTTGCCGCCGCTGCGCCGGTGCACCTCCTGGACCCGGGCGGCGGAGAGCGCGCTGCCGGCCAGACGGGCCAGGTCGTCGCGGCCGAGCGGGCCCGGATCCACCCGGCGGACCTGCGGCAGCCGGGCCAGCGCGGCCAGCAGGGCGCGCACCGGGTGGTCCTCGGCCGGCTCGGCGTCCCGGTGGGTGACCAGCAGCAGGGTGCGCGGCGCGGCCAGGTTGCGGACCAGGAAGAGCAGCAGCTCCGCGCTGGCCGCATCGACCCAGTGCACGTCCTCCAGCACCAGCACCAGACCGCGGTCGGCGGCCGCCGCCTCCAGCAGTGTCAGCACCTCCTCGAACAGCCGGGCCCGGCGCTCGCCCTCGGGGGCCGCACCGAGGCCGGGCAGCCAGCCGGCGAGCGCGTACGGCCCGGGGCCGGGCAACCGGGCGGTCAGCCACTGCGGGCCGTGCAGTCGCAGCAGCCGGCGCAGCACGGCGGTGAACGGCGCGTACGGCAGCCCGTCCGCGCCGAGCGCCAGGCAGCCGCCGGTCAGCACCAGGTCCGGCAGCGCCGCGGTGAACTCGGTGACCAGCCGGGTCTTGCCGATCCCGGGCTCACCGCCGACCAGCACGGTGACCGGTTCGCCGGCCGCCGCTGCGCGGTGGGCCTCGGCGAGGGCGGCGAGCTCGGCGTCCCGGGCGAGGAAGGTCATGCAGGGATCCTAGTCCGGCGGCTGAGCCCGGTGATCATGGGAGCTGAGTATCCGTCGGCCGGATCTGAAGAGCGCTCTGAAGAGCTATCTGAAGAGCCGTCCGACGGATCTGAAGAGTCGGCTAAGCCGTTTGCCCAAGGTGCCCGACGGTCTCCGCGGGAGAAGCTCGGTGCCGGCGGCGCCCGCCGCCGAACCGCCCACCGAAACGGGGACGCACCCGATGATCGACACACTGCGCCGGAAACTGCTGCTCCCGGTGATCCTGCTGGCCACCTTCATGGCCTCCTTCGACTACATGGTGGTCAACGTGGCCGCCCCCTCCCTCGCCCACGACCTGCACGCCGGGCAGGCCGCACTGGAGTTGGTGGTCGGCGGCTACGGGTTCACCTACGCCGCCGGGCTGATCACCGGCGGCAAGCTGGGCGACCTCTTCGGCCATCGGCGGGTCTTCCTGCTCGGGATCACCGCGTTCACGGTCGCCTCGGTGCTCTGCGGGCTGGCCGGCAGCCCCGGGCAACTGGTCGCCGCCCGGCTGCTCCAGGGGCTGGCCGCCGCGGCGATGGCGCCCCAGGTGCTGGCGCTGATCACCGCGCTCTTCCCGGCCGAGCAGCGGTCGCGCGCGCTCGCCTGGTTCGGGGTCGCGCTGGGCGTCGGCGGCATCGCGGGGCAGGTACTGGGCGGACTGCTGCTCCAGGCCGACCCGTTCGGCCTGGGCTGGCGGGTGATCTTCCTGGTCAACCTGCCGGTCGGGGTGGTCGCCGTCGCCGCGGCCACCCGGCTGCTGCCGCGGCCGGCGCCGGCGGTGCCGTCGACCACAGTGCTGCCGACGACAGTGCCGCCGACGCACCCTCAGCCCGCCGGCAGCACGATCACCGCGCCTGCCGTCCCTGCCGCCCCCGCCGGTCGGCTCGCGCTCGCCACCCGGCCGGCCCCGACCGTCACCGCGGCGCCGGCCCGGCCCAGGCTGGACCTGCTCGGCGTGCTCGGCCTGGCCGGCTCGCTGGCTCTCGCCCTGGTCCCGCTGGTGCTCGGCCGAGGGGCCGGCTGGCCGCTCTGGACCTGGCTCAGCATGGCCGCCGCCGTCCCCGTCCTGGTCGCCACCCTCGCCTGGGAGCGCCGGCTCGCCCGGGCCGGCCGTGAGCCGCTGCTCGACCTCGCGCTCTTCCGGGGCCGTGCCTTCAGCACCGGGCTGCTGGTCAACGCGTGCGTGCTGGGCGCGGTCGGCAGCCAGCTCTTCACCACCACGCTGCTGCTGCAGGCCGGCCTCGGTCTGGACTCGCAGGACGCCGGACTGGAGTTCCTGCCGCTCGGCCTCACCACGATGGCCGCCTCGCTGCTCGGCCGTCACCTGATCGCCCGGTTCGGCCGGCGGGTGCTGGTGGCCGGCACCCTGATCAGCACCGCCGCGGCCGTGCTGCTCGCGCTGACCCTGCAGTTGGCCCAGGGCGCGCTGAGCCCGCTCGACCTGCTGCTGCCGCTCGCCCTCACCGGCTTCGGCAACGGCCTGACCCTGCCCGCCCTGATGGCCACCATCCTCGCCACCGTGACCCCCACCCGGATTGGCGCCGCCTCCGGCGTGCTCACCACCACCCAGCAGTTCGCGGGTGCGACCGGGGTGGCCGCGGTCGGCGCGGTGTTCTTCGCGGCCCTCGGCGCCGGCAGCTCGCGGGCCGCCTACGCCTCGGCCGCCGAGGCGGCCGCCTGGGTGATCGCCGGGCTGATGGCCGCCGCCGCGGTTCTTGTCGGGGTGCTGCTGCGGCCCCGGGCCCGGGCGTGACAGCGCAGACCGACTCTCGATCCGGCGGGCCGGCCCCGGGCCCGGCGGACCCGGCTCCTGCTCCGTCGGACCGGCTCCTGGCCCTGCAGAGCGGCCCTTGACTCGCCCCTGCCGGGAGAGGAAGGTCGTACGTATACAAGGTGCGTTTCGGGCGTATACGTACACACGTAACGTACGGGCTCTCGGCCTCGCACACCGCGCACACCGATTCCCCCGCGCCCGGCGGCGCACGGCCGCCGGCACCCGCTGGTGCGACCCCGAGGCGGACGGGAAGTGGAGCGATGAACAGCATCCAGGGCCTGGCCTACCAGGAGGTCTCCTTCGACCAGGACGGCGCCGAGCTCGCCGGCGGACAGCAGTTGATCGACGCCGCCGTCCAGGGGCAGGCCAAGGACGTCTTCGTGCTGGTCCACGGCTGGAACAGCAGTGAAGCCGGGGCCCGCGGCATGTACCAGAACATGTTCCGCCTGCTGGCCGGCATGCTCGGGCCGAACCTCACCACCAGCGTCGCGGCCGGTGTCTTCTGGCCGGCCCGGGCGCTCGCCGAGGACGACGGCGCCGCGCCCGGCACGGCCCCGGGCCTGCCGGGTGGCAGCCCGACGCTGGTGGAGCAACTGTCCGACGCCTTCCCCCGTCCCGAGCAGCAGCGGATCCTGCAGCAGGTGGACGCGGCGCTGGACGCGCCCGACCCACAGCTGTTCGGGCCGAACGGGATCCACCGCATGCTCGCCGCGCTGCCGACCTCGCCCGCCAGTCCCAAGCCGGAGTTCGACGAGGACGCGCCGCTGGGCCGGCCGAACCGGATCGAGCTGGACCTCGAACGCGCGGCCGAGCACATCTGTGGCAGCGCCTGCGACGTCATCCGACTCTTCACCTACTACGAGATGAAGAACCGGGCGGCGGTCGTCGGCCAGCAGGGACTGGGACCGTTGCTGAGCCGGCTCGGCGACGCGGCCCACGTCAGGATCCACCTGATGGGCCACAGCTTCGGGGCCCGGCTCGTGGCGCACACCCTGGTCGGGATCGGCGGTGCGGAGCAGAGCCCGATCGCCTCCCTCACGCTGCTCCAGGGAGCCTTCTCGCACTTCTCCTTCGCGCCCGCGGTCACCCACGCCCCCGACCCGGGTGTGCCCGGGGCGCTGAATCCGCTCGTCGGACTGGTGGCGGGGCCGCTGCTGGCCACCTTCACCGGTGCGGACCGGGCGCTCGGCGACTGGTACCCGATGGCGACGATGCTCCAGCGCGGAGACCTCGCCCTGCTGGACCACCCGACCTACCGTTGGGGCGCGATGGGCCACGACGGGTTCCAACAACCGGATGCCGTGACGCTGCCGCTCGGACCCCAGGGCACCCCGTACGGCTTCGGCAAGGGAGGCATCTACCGCCTGGATGCCAACGCCGTGATCAACGCGGACCTCTCGGCCTTCTCCGGTGCGCACAGCGACATCTGCCACGCGGAGGTCCTCTGGGCCGTGGTGAGCGCCGCCCGGCTGACCTGACGGTCACCACTCCAGGACAACGCCAGGACGTCGCCGCCGCCGAGGGCGTCAGCGGCCGGTGCGCAGCCCGTCGAGGGCGATGCGCAGCAGGCGCTGGGCGCGCTGGTCGGGGTCGTGGCCCCAGTCGGTGCGCCAGAGGAAGCCGACCAGGAGCAGGACGTCGGGCGCCTCGACGTCGGTGCGGACGAGTCCGGCCTGCCGGCAGGCGTGCAGCAGGCGGTCGATCGCGTCGACCACGGGCTGGTAGTGCTCGGCGGACAGGTTGCTGCGGGTGGCCGCGTCCAGTGCGTCGGCGAGCCCGTGCTTCACGCGGCCGAACGCGGCCAACTGGTCGAACCACAGCTGCAGCGCCTGCCACGGCTCCTGCTGACTCAGCAACGCCGCTGCCGAGTCGACGAGTTCACCGACGTCATGCCGGTAGACCGCGAGCACGAGGGCCTCGCGGGTGGGGAAGTGGCGGTAGAGCGTGCCCTGTCCGACGCCGGCCTCCTTGGCGATGGAGTTCAGCGTGACGTCGCCGGAGCGCGCCAGGGCGTCGCGGGCGACCGCCAGGATGCGCGCGCGGTTCTGCTGCGCGTCGGCGCGCCGTGCCGGCTGGGGGTCCTGGGATTCCTGCGGTTCCTGCGGTTCCTGGGTCATGCCGAGCCTCTCCGATCGCTGCCCCCACACCTTACCGGACACGTGTCCGGTAAGGTGTGCCGAGCGTTCCGGACACGTGTCCGGTTCGACTCCGAGTTCGCTTCCAGAGGGGTACACGTATGTCCGGAATCGAGGGCAAGGTCGTCGCCATCACCGGTGCCAGCAGCGGCATCGGCGAGGCCACCGCGCTGCTGCTGGCCGAGCGCGGAGCCCGGGTCGTCCTCGGGGCCCGCCGCACCGAGCGCCTGCGGGACCTGGCGACCCGCATCACGCAGCGCGGCGGCCAGGCCGCCTGGACGGCCGTCGACGTCACCCGGCGCGCCGACCTGGCGGCGCTGGTGGCACTCGCGCACGAGCGGTTCGGGCGCCTGGACGTGCTGGTCGCCAACGCCGGCATCGGGCCCCTCTCCCCGCTCGACGAGCTGCGGGTCGACGACTGGGAGGCGATGGTCGACGTCAACCTCAAGGGCGTGCTGTACGGCATCGCCGCCGCCCTACCGGTCTTCCGCGCGCAGGGCGGCGGCCACTTCGTCCACGTCGTCTCCACGGCCGGCCTGCGCGTCGTGCCCGACCAGGCCGTCTACGCCGCGACCAAGAACGCGGTGCGCACCCTCTCCGAAGGCCTGCGGCAGGAGGCCGGAGAGACCGTCAAGGTCACCGTGATCTCACCCGGATTCGTCCGCACCGACTTCATCGACTCCGTCCCCGACCACCAGGTCCGCGCGGAACTCGCAGCCAGGAAGGACAAGTTCGCCATCCCGCCGGAGGCCGTCGGCGAGACGATCGCCTTCGCGATCGCCCAGCCGGCCACGGTGGACGTCAACGACATCGTCGTCCGCCCGACCGCGCAGAGCTGACCACCGTCGGAGGAGGCGCGCGGACGGCATGCGCTCCGGGTACGCGCCTCCGTGCGTGGAAGTCGGGGCGCGTCGTGCCGGTGTGGCTCGTGGGCCCTGGGCAGGGAGGCGGAATGCACGCTCTCGCGCAGTCCTCCTCCCCGCACACCAGCGTGTCCTGGTTGCCTTCACCCGCGCCCGCACGGCGCAATCCCCAGGCCGACTCGGTACGTGCCGAGCATCTGCAATGGGTGACCGAGCACGGGCTGGTGCCTGCCGACGGCCTGGAGCGGGCCGCCTGGTGCCACCCGGACGTGCCGGCGGCCGAGCTCGGTCTGCTGGCCGCCTGGTACTCCTGGGCCGGGCAGCCGCCGGCGACGCCCGCAGCGGTTCGTGACCGGGCCCGGCGCAGTCTGTGGGACAGGACCATGGCACAGCGCCCCGCCGACTGGTGCCGGCGGTTCACCGACCGCGTGGCGGAACTCCGCGGCCCGGGCCCCACGGCCGGTGAGCTTCCGGCGGCTGACCTCATGGCGCACCTCCAGGTCCGGCGTTCGTTCCGACGGTGGGCGGCCCTGCTGGTGGAGCGGGCGGGCGGGCGCCGCCCGACGCCGTCGGTCGAGAGCGCGTTCGCGGACGTGTCCGTGCTGTCCGGCGACCTGGCCCACGCGGCGGACCGGCCGGATGCCCTGGGAGCCCTCGCCCGCCTGCTCGGGTGCGATCGGCAGACCGCGGTCCCGGTCGCGAAGCGCCTGCGGTCGGCACGTCTGGCGGAGTTCGAGGCGGGCGGTCCCGACCAGGGGCTACGGGACTGGCTCGCCGGTGACCACCGAATCCGGCAGCACCGCACCGGCCGCCACGGCACCTGGCAGCGGCACGCCGGGTCCGCCGCCCGGCACGGCGTGCTCCCGACCGGCCCCACCGGGCTGGGGACCTCCGCCGCCCGGCCACTCGGCCCACGCACCCCACCACGCCACGACCGGGCCGCCCACCACCGCCCGGGCGCCCCGAACCGGACGACGGCCGGCTACCCCTTCCTCCTGCCGCCGTTCACCCTGCCCTGGCTCGCCCGCGTCAACCCCCACCTGGAACGGGCCCGACGCGAGGCCAAGGACTGGGCCCGCTCCGTCGGACTGCTGGCCCCGGTGCTGCTCCCGCCCGGCCCGGCCATCTGGACCGAAGAGAGCTTCGACAGCGACGACTGGCCCCTGTTCGCCGCACTCACCCACCCCGACGCCCCGGCCGCCCGGCTGACGACGATCGCCCAGTGGGACGTGTGCCTGCTCGCGTTGGACGACTACTTCGTGACGGCCTACAAGCTGCCCCGCGACCCCGCCGGAGCACGGGCGTTCGTCGCACGCGTGCCCTCGTTCATGCCCCTGGGAGACGAACCGGCGCCACCCCCGGTGAACCAGGTCGAGCACGCCCTCGCAGACCTGTGGGCCCGCACGTCCGCGGCCATGCCGACCGGCACGCGGGAGAGGTTCGCCCGCTACGTGACCGAGTTCGTTGCGGCCAACCTCGACGAGCTCGACGCCGCGCTGCGCCGCCGCGTCCCCGACCTGGTGCACTACCTGGAGTTCCGGCGGGCCAGCGCGGGCACGGACCTCTCCATCGGCCTCACCGGCACCCGCCCGGCCGGCACCCCGGCCGTGCAGCGCCTGGAGGACGCGTTCGCCGACACCGTCGGCCTGCGCAACGACATCCACTCCTACCGCAAGGAGATCGACGAGGAGCAGGAGGTCTGCAACGCCGTTCACGCCTTCCACCGGCTGCTCGGTGGAACCCTGCAACAGGCGGTGGACGTGACCTACCGACTCTTCGAGGCGAGGGTCCAGGAGTTCACCCGGGTCAGCGAACGCGAGATCGGCGCCGAGCACGCCGGGTACCCGGCCGTGCTGCGGCACTGGATGGCCGGCGACAACCAGTGGTACCGCCAAACCGGACGCTACCGACAGGGCACCAGTCGAAGCCTGCCCGCAGCCGGGCCGGGCGGTGCCCGTCCGGTCACGGGTGCAGCACGGTGCGAGCCGGCCGGTTGACGAGCGGCTGTCCGGCAGCCACAACGGGCAGCGGGGTGGCGCCCTGGTCCTGGCCGGCACCGTCATCGGGCCTCCGTACCGGTCGCCGTCAGGTGACGGTGGTCAGGGCGTCGGCCAGGTGGAGGTCGCCGGTGAAGAGGGCGCGTCCCACGACCGCGCCCTCGACGCCGACGGGTGCCAGCGCGGCGAGAGCGCGGAGGTCGGTGAGGGTCCTGATGCCGCCGGCGGCCAGGACGGGCGTCCGGGTGCGGGCGCAGACCTCCTGGAACAGCTCGAGGTTGGGGCTGGTACCGGTGCCCTCGCGGCCGACGTCGGGGATCGTGTAGCGGGCGCAGCCGGCGTAGTCTCGCATCGACCGCCACCCACCTGACCCACGACGTCTTCCGGTGATCCGATGCCCACTGTCAACGCCCATGAGATCGCCCTGGGCATCGAGTCGTTCGGCGACGACGACGCACCGCTCGTCCTGCTCGTGGGCGGCCCGACGATGCTCTCCTGGCCCGATGCGTTCTGCGAGCGGCTGGCCGCCGGCGGGCGGCGGGTGGTGCGCTACGACCTGCGCGACAGCGGCGAGTCGACGACGAGGAATCCCGACGCACCCGGCTACACCCTGCGCGACCTCGCCGCCGACGCGGCGGCGCTGGTTGACGCGCTCGGCGGGGGACCTGCGCACCTCGCGGGGATCGGCGTCGGCGGGCTGGTCGCCCAGGTGGCCGTGCTCGACCATCCGGGTGCGTTCTCGGCGCTCACGCTGGTCGGTACCCGCCCGGTTGCCCCGGGCCCGCCCGACGACGACCTCCCCGACCACGACCAGGCGACGATGAGCCGGCTGTTCGCGCGTCCGATGCCCGACTGGTCCGAGCGGGAGGCGGTCGCGGAGTTCGCCGCCGCCGGCGCGGAGATCCGCGGCGACGACCCGGTCGCGGCGCGCGCCATCGCTGCGCGGATCTGGGACCGCACGCCTGGCACCGCGTCCCCGGTCCACTTGGCCAACCAGCTGGGCCTGGTGTTCTCCAGGCTCGACTGCCGACCCCGCTGGCGCGAGCGCCTGCCCGGGATCGGGGTCCCCACGCTCGTCGTCCACGGCCGCCGCAACCCGCTCTTTCCGGTCGGCAACGGCGAGGCGATCGCGCGCGAGATCCCCGGAGCCCGGCTGCTCGTCCTCGAGGAGGCCGCCACGGCGATCCCCGATGCGGCGGTCGGCGAGGTCACCGGGGCGATGCTCACGCTCGGCTAGCGGACGGCGGGTGCCGCGCGGGTCCGGCCGCCACGCAGCGGTGGACGTCGGAGGTCGATCCGGCCCACGGCCCTGCCGCCCGTCGGGGAGGCCGCCGGCCGGGGAGGCCGCGAGCACGGACCCGACGATCACCGCCCGACCGCGAGGCCGGACCGGATGACCGGGCTGCGCCCAGCGGTCGGTGGGCCGGTGAGCAGGCCGTGCAGGGCGATGCGGGCGCCCCAGAGCCAGGCCAGCAACCGTCGGTTCATCGGTCCGCCGCCTCGGCGCGGGTGGCGAGCAGGGGGCGCAGGTGGGCGGCGAGGCGGTCGACGGTGGGGTGTTCCCAGGCGGGGGCGGTGTCGACGGTGAGGCCGTAGCGGTCCTCGATGTCCGCGCAGATGGCGATGGCGGCGACCGGGTCGAGGCCGTGGTCGGTCAGGCGGACGTCGCCGCCGATCGACTGGGCGGGAAGCCCGAGGTACAGGGCGACCCGGGCGGTGAGCCAGCCGTGCAGGGCGTCGGGCATGCGTCGGGTCTCCTGGAATCGGGGCCAGTCGGGGCGAGTCGGGTCGGGGCGGGGCGGGCCAGTTGCGGGCGCCAGCGTAGGGAGGGGGCCGGGGCGGCCCGAACCGTCGGGGCGCACATCTGTCAGGTCGACCGGCGCGGGCCGGCTGCTGTGGGAGGCCGGCTGAGCGCCGGCCAGTCCTTACGGGGTTCTTTCGGACGGGCTTCCGGCCTGCCGCGGCCGCCCGGCAGGCCGCAGGGTGGTGCTCACGAAGTCCTTCGCCAACCGAGGAGCCTGACGTGAGATCCCCCGCGAAGAACCTGCGCATCCGTGCTGCCCTGGCCGTCACCGCCGCGCTCGGCGGCGCGTTGGCCGTCGTCGGTGCCCCCGGCGTCGCCGCCGCGTCGAGCGGGCGCGCGGCCACCGTCTACACGCTGTCCAACGCGGCGGCCGGCAACACCGTGCTGGCCTTCCACGACCGCCACGGCGTGCTGACCCCGGCCGGCGCCTACCCGACCGGCGGCCGCGGGTCGGACGCGGGGCTCGGCTCGCAGGGCGCGGTCGTGCCGGCCGACCACGGGCGGGTCCTGCTCGCCGTCAACGCGGGGTCGAACTCCGTGACGGCGCTGCGGGTCGCCGAGGACGGCGCGCTGACCGCGGTCTCCACGGTGGCCGCCGGCGGCACCCAGCCGGTGAGCGTGACCGTCCACGGTGACCTGGTCTACGTCCTCGACGCCGGCAGCGCCACGATCGCCGGGTTCCGGCTGCAGCACGGCATGCTGGCCCCGCTGGCCGGTTCGACCCGCGCCCTGTCCCCGGGTGCGGCCGGGGCGGCCGAGGTCGCCTTCTCGCCGGACGGCAGCCGCCTGGTCGTGACCGAGAAGGGGAGCAACTCGCTCGACACCTTCACCGTGGACCGGCACGGCCGGGCCTCCGCCGCCTCCCGCACCGCCTCGGCGGCCGCGGTGCCGTTCGGCTTCGACTTCGACGACCGCGGCGACGCGGTGGTCTCCGACGCCGCGGCCAGCGCGGTCACCACCTACTCCGTCGCCTCCGGCACGGCCCGCCAGCTCGCCTACCTGCCGGACGGCGGCGGCGCGGCCTGCTGGCTGGTGGTCTCGCACGCCACCGGCACCGCCTACGTGGCCAACGCCGCCACCGGCACCATCTCCACGTACCGGGTCCGCAACGGCGCCCTGAGCCTGACCGCCCCGATCGCCGCCACGGTCGGCGGCCACCCGACCGACGAGGCCCTCGGCCGCGGCGACGTCCTCTACGTCCGCGACGCGACGGGCAACCGCCTCCAGGCCGTGCACTTCGGCGCCGGCGGCGCGCAGGTCGCCGACGCCCCCGCGGTGCTGCCGGCGAGCGCGGCGGGCATCGCGGTCGTGAACGGGTGAACAGGTGACCGGTTGACCGGCTGAACCCCCAGCGCCCGGCCGACCATGGCCGGGCGCTGGGGGTTCAGGCGTCACACCCGGTAGTAGGGCTCCTTCTGGCTCGCGTAGTCGAGCGATTCGGGCTGGAAGACCCGGTGCTCGCCGATCCGGGCGCCGGCGACTGCGGCCGTGCCCGTCTGCAGGAAGCGCCGGCCGTCGTCGGCCAGGTCGAAGTGGCTCGGGTCGTCGGCGACTTCGCCGAGTTTCCAGGTGATGACCTGGGCGTACCGCGGGGTGCCGGCCTGTGGCGGAGTCTCCTTGACCTCCACCGGCTGCGGGTAGTAGAGCGCGAGGTAGCCGCCGAAGGTGACCGGGAACTCGAAGCCGAACTGGCGCAGTTCGCGGCGGACCGTGGCCAGCACGTCCACCCGGCTGCCGAACTGCACCTGCAGCGACGACGAGTGGTTCCACTCGGTGGTCAGCGACCCGCTGACCGAGGCGGAACCGCCGAGCATCAGCTGCGCCGAGAGCTCCCCGGTGCCGGTGGCGCTGCCCGTGGCCGTCGTCGAGCTCGTCGACTGCGTCGTGGACGCGGTGTCCACGCCCTGGTCGTCCTTGCTGTTGAGCTGGGTGGTCGTCTGGGAGTTGTTCAGCTCCACGCTCTTCTGCAGCGCCTGCTCCAGAGCAGCACTGGCCGCCGCTCCGAAGGTGAGCTGCACCTCGCCCGCGAGCGACCAGCCGATGGTGTTGGACACCGAGAACTCGACGGTGTCCGTCGCGGTCACCGTGATCGGGTCGGTGCCGTTGACGTAGGTCTGCTTGGATACCAGGTCCGGGGGCGGCTGCTCGATGTCCCCGAGCTCCTCGACGACCGGCACGCCGACGTTCAGGTAGGCGCGCCAGCCGCGGTCGTAGGCCGTCTGCTCGGTCGGCGGGAAGCCGCCGTAGCGCACCTTGTTCAGGCAGAACCCGATGGGGGCGACCGGATCGCCGCCGCCTTCGGGTGCCCGCTTCAGCGTGCTCGACTGCCGGGCGAGCAGGGCGTCCGCCTTGGCGGCGATGTCGAGCTCCTGCTGGTTGCGGTTGGTGAGTGGGTGGCGCATGAACACGTCGCCCAGGTAGGCCCGGCCCACCGCGGTCCGCATACTGCCGTCGCTCATGGCGTCAGGCCTCCTTCCCGCGCGGCGCCGGAGGTTCCTCCCGGGCCGTCAGGTTCTCCCGGGGAGTCACGTCCTCCCGGGGAGTCACGTCCTCCCGGGCCGTCACGCCACGACCTTGCCGATGCCCCCGAGGGCCGTGGCGGCGCGCTGGGAGAGCCGCCAGAGCTGGCCCTCCTGGTTGCTGAGGTAGAGCCGGCCGTTGCCGCGGTCCAGGGCGAGACCGTAGGGGTGGCCGAGGCCGCCGGCCACCACGCGCTGGGCGCCGTCGGCCAGGCCGACCAGGTAGAGGCGCCCGCCGGCGGAGTCGGCGAGGTAGGCGCCACCGGCACCGTCGAGCGCGACCCGGGTGGCCCACGCCCCGGGCGGCAGGGTGGCCACCACGCGCTTGGTCCTGGTCACCAGGTCGACCTCGTACAGGGTTCCGCTCTCCCGCAGCGCGACGTACGCCTTGCCGGCGCCGTCCAGCGCCACGCCGGAGGCGTAGCCGAGACCGTCGGCGACCGTGGTCCGCTGGCCGCTCGCCAGGTCGACGGCGACCAGCTGGGCGTTGGCGTAGTCGGCGACGTAGGCCTTGCCCGTCCCGTCCAGCGCCACTCCGTAGGCGCCGGGGACGTCGGCGAGCTTGCGGAAGGTGCCGGCGGCCGGGTCCACCGCGATCAGCTGCGCGCCGCCGTAGACCGCGAGGTACGGCGTGCCGGTGCCGTCCAGCGCCACGTCGCCGACGTCGCCCAGGCCGCTGGCCGCCACCCGCTTGGCGCCGGTGGCGAGGTCGACGACGGTCAGCTTCTGGCCGCCGCGGTCGGCGACGTACGCCTTGCCCTGCACCGGATCCACCGCGAGGCCCTCGGAGGACCCGAGGTCGGTGGCGAGCAGCAGGCTGGGCCGCTCGCCGGTGTTCGAGGCGGTCGGCAGGTCCTCCTCGCGGATCTCCACCTTCAGCGTCGAGGCGGCCTTGTTCATGGCCGAGGAGGCCATGTCGAAGGTCGAGGCGGGGTCCTGGGCGGCGGTGAGCTGATCGGCGGAGGCGTCGTGGAACTTCTGGAAGAGCGGGTTGAGGAATCCCATGACGTCGAATGCGCCGTGCGCCGTCTGGCGCACCAGCCACGGGTCCTGCGCACTCTCCTGCGCGCGTACCTTTCCGGAGACGTCCCCGGCACCCGGGACGTCCCCGTTGAGCGCCTCGGCGGCCTGCTTGGCGGAATCGGCCTCGTTGCCGCCGCTGTCGAAGATGTTCTTGAACGTCATGGGGTTCCCCTCCTGGTCTTCGGCGTTTCCCGGATTCCGGTGGACTCGACGTCAGACCTGGTAGTAGGGCTGCTTCTGGCTCGCGTAGTCGAGCGATTCGGGCTGGAAGACCCGGTGCTCGCCGACCCGGACGGTGACGATTTCGGCCGTGCCCTTCTGCAGGAAGCGCCGGCCGTCGTCGGCCAGGTCGAAGTGGCTCGGGTCGTCGGCGACTTCGCCGAGTTTCCAGGCGATGACCTGGGCGTACCGCGGGGTGCCGGCCTGCGGGGGAGTCTCCTTGACCTCCACCGGCTGCGGGTAGTAGAGCGCGAGGTAGCCGCCGAAGGTGACCGGGAACTGGTACTCGAACTGCCGGATCTGCCGGCGGACCGTGGCCAGCACGTCCACCCGGCTCCCGAAGGTCACGCTGACCGTGGAGGTGTGCTTCCACTGGGTGGTCAGCGAGCCGCTGACGGACGCGGTGACCCCGAGCATCAGCTGCCCCCACAGCTCTCCGGTGCCCGTTGCGGTGCCGGTGGCCGTGGTGGTGTCGGTCGACTCGGACAGCGACTCGACGTCGACGCCCTGCCGGTCCTTGCTGTTGAGCACGGTGGTCTTCTGGGAGCTCTTCGCCGCCATGCTCTTCTGCAGCTGCTGCTGCAGTTGTGCGGTGGTCTTGGCACCGAAGGTGAGCTGCACCTGTCCCTGGAGCGACCAGCTGACGGTGTTGGAGACGGAGAACTCGACGGTGTCCGTGGCGGTCACGCTGATCGGGTCGGTGCCGTTGATGTACGTCTGCTTGGAGATGACGTCCGGGGGCGGCTGCTCGATGTCGCTCAGCTCGGAGATGACCGGCACGCCGACGTTCAGGTAGGCGCGCCAGCCGCGGTCGTAGGCCGTCTGCTCGGTCGGCGGGAAGCCGCCGTAGCGCACCTTGTTCAGGCAGAACCCGATGGGGGCGACCGGGTCGCCGCCGCCCTCGGGGGAGCGCTTCAACTTCTCCAGCTGGCGGGCGAGGACGGCGTCCGCCTTGGCGGCGATCCCGAGCTCCTCCTGGTTCCGGGTGGTGAGCGGGTGACGCATGAACACGTCGCCGAGATAGGCTCGGCCCACGTCGTTCTTCATGCTCGTGTCGGCCATGCGGAAAGGCCTCCTTCCGTCGCGGTACGGAATCGTTCGCAGCGCAGGATGAGACGAACGGTCGAGCGGCGCTTTCGTGGTTCGTACCTGCAGTACCGGCGGAACCAGCGCCGCCGACAACTGCCTTCCCCCCAGGCCCGATTGGGGCCGACTTCGAGAACATCGCATCCGATGCAATCCCGCCGGTGATTCCCAGGCCTGTCACTCGAACGAGTGAAACTCGATATGCGTGGTTGACGGATATCGGTGAAAGCGACCTCGGCATACCGGATGGCGTGCGAAATACGCCGCTGCGCATGGTTCGTGGGCCGACCGGGAGCGGCGGAGCGCGGCGGCGGCCCCCGGCCCGAACCCCGTGGCGTTGATCATTTGTCAGGCGCGTTCTAGGGTGACCGGTATGGAGCTCACCCCGCGCCTGTTGGAGCAGTTCGTGGTGCTCGCCGAGGAGCAGCACTTCGGACATGCCGCCCGCCGGTTGTCGATGAGCCAGCCGCCGCTCAGTCAGGCGATCCAGCGGCTGGAGCGCGGCCTCGGGGTGCTGCTGCTGGAGCGCACGAGCCGAGGTGTGCGGCTGACGGCGGCCGGGGCGGCCTTCGCGGCCGACGCCGGGCGGCTGTTGGAGGCGCAGCAGGCCGCGGTGGCGCGGGTGCGCCGGATGGCGCGGGGTGTCGAGGGCACGGTCCGCCTCGGCTACGTGAGCAGTCTGGGCTACTGGCACCTGCCCCGGCTGCTAGCGGTGGCCGCCCGGGAGCTGCCCGGCATCCGACTGGAGGTCCGGCAGCGGGGCTCGGCCGAACTGGCCGAGCAGGTCCGGCAGGGGGCGGTGGACCTGGCGCTGGTCCGGCTGCCGGTCGGCGACCTCGCGGAGCTCGAGGTGCGGGAGGTCGCCGAGGAGCGCACCGTGCTGGCCCTGCCGCTCGGCCACCCGCTCGCCGGCGGCGATCCGGTGCCGCTCGCCCGGCTGCGCGACGAGGAGTTCGTCACCGCCGCCCCGCCCGCCATGGCCCGGATCCGCGCGCTGATCGACGACGCCTGCCGGCAGGCCGGCTTCGAACTGCGCACCCGGGCCCAGGCCGAGGACCTGACCAGCATGTTGGGCTACACCGCGGCCGGGGTCTGCCTCTGCTTCGTCCCGGAGCGCGTCGCGGAGCTCGGCCACCCGATGGTGCGCTTCGTCCCGCTCGACGGCGGCGACCGGCTGGTCACCACGATCGCGGCGCTGAGCCGCCCGGCCGGCGGCGACCCGGCCGTCGCCACCCTGCTGGAGCTGATGGAGCGCCTCCGCCCGGAGATCGAAGGCCCTGCGGCGGACACCCGGGACAGCGGCGGTCACCAGCCGAGCGGCGAGGCGCCCAGCGGCTCCGCGGTGCGGGTCAGGCGCGGCGCCAGCGTGGAGTAGCGCACCTGGGCCGGCAGGTAGCACACCTCGCCGAACGGCCCGTGCACGGTGGCCAGTTCGACCGCCGCGTGCGCGGGGTCGGGGGCCGGCAGCTCGACCACCGCCGCGCGGGGGAGCAGGCCGAGGTCCTGCACCCACATGCAGACCTTCGCCAGGTCGACGTGCACCCGGTAGCTGCCGCCCTCCCGTGCCCGGCGACGCAAGGCCTCCAGGGCACCGGCGGCGCCCAGTACGGCGGCGAGGTAGTCGTTGAGCAGGTAGGTCGGCGGCAGCCGGGGTGCGTCGAACGAGCCCTCCTCGGCGGCGAAGCCGGTGGCGGCGGAGGCCAGTTGGTCGAAGCCGCCGCGTCCCGCCCACGGCCCCTCGGTGCCCCAGCCGAGGAAGTCCAGCACGACCAGGCCGGGCCGCCGCTCGACCAGCGCCGCCGGGCCGAAGCCCTTGGCGTCGAGGCCCAGGTAGTTGCACACGTACAGGTCCGTCCCAGCCACCGTGGCCCCGAAGGCGGCGGCCTGGGCCGGGTCGAGCAGGTCGCAGAAGGCCGCACGCTTGCCGATGCCGGTCTCCACGACCATCCCGACCGGGTCCGGGTGGGCGGGCGTGGAGACGTGCAGGACGTGGGCGCCCAGTTCGGCGGTGATCCGGGCGGCGATCGGGCCGGCGATCACATGGGTGTTGTCCAGGACCCGCACCCCGGCCAGCGGCAGGCCCCCGTCCGCCGCCGAGGACCGCACGGCCGGGAACGGCTCCGGTGCGCTCTCGCCGACCTTCTCGATCCGGATCAGCGGGCCGTCCGCGAGCAGCCGGCCCTGCGGGTGCTCCTGCCACTCCTCCCGGGTGCGCACCGCGACCGCGGTACCGCCGCGCGCGCAGATCGCCTCCTCCAACTCCAGCGCGTTCCACCGCTCGACGGCGGCGGCGATCCGCTCCCGGTCCGGGGGGCAGTCCAGCACCCGGCAGGCGATGTCCCGCAACTGTGGGTAGGAGAGCAGCACGTAGACGAAGCGCCCGTCAGCGGCGCGGTAGAAGTCGCTGTTGCCGAGCAGGTTGGGGTCCTCCTGCAACTGCTCGACCGGCACGCCGCGCATCCGGGTGAAGAAGACCGCCATCAGCTGGTGCACGGCCGCCGCCACCGAGACGGTGACGTCCTGCGCCGCCCCGCCGCGCTCCCGGTGGACGGCCGCGACCTCGGTGCCCAGGGCCGCCAGCGCGGCCGCCGCCGCGTCGCCGATCCGGTGCACCGAGGGCGTCACCGGGTCGGCCCCGTCGATCACCACGGCGCCGCCGGCGTCGGCCGCGGTGATCCCCAACTCGCGGTACAGGCCCGCCAGGGCGCCGTACGCGGTGCTGGTGTGCTGATCCTGCTCGATGGCCATCTCCGGCTCTCCTCGGGGAGTCGACGAGCCGCGTCCGCCGCGGCGGCCGACCCGATCGGGCGGCCACCTCCAGAACAACCGGTGCGGCCGGGGACCGTCCAATACCGGTTCCCCGAAGCACCGATATCCCCGGCCGTATGACCGCAGTCGGGGCCGCGTGCATATCCTCCGCCCTATCGATGGCGCACCCGACTCGTATTGGACGACGCCGATTTCCCCCGGGTTTCCTGGAGCGCGGAACGAGCCGGCGCGGCGCCGCCCGGCCCGCCCCTTCCCCCGACACCTCAGGAGGTACCGGCAGATGACCGAGCAGCCCAGCGGCCCGTCCGGGCGAGGACTCCTCGCCGGAGTCCGCGTCGTCGAACTGGCCAGCGTGATCATGGCACCGTACGCCGCCCAGCAACTCGGCGACCTGGGCGCCGACGTGATCAAGGTGGAGCCGCCCACCGGTGACATGACGCGCCACTACCCGCCGCAGCGCCACCCGGGCATGGGCGGCGCTGCGCTCAACCTGAACCGCAACAAGCGCAGCGCCGTCATCGACCTCAAGGCCCCGCGCGGCCGCGACGCCCTGCTCGCACTGCTGCGCACCGCCGACGTCTTCATCACCAACCTGCGCCCGCAGGCCCTGGCCCGGCTCCGCCTGGACTACCCGGCGGTCTCGGCCCTCCAGCCCGGGTTGATCTACGCCAACGCCCAGGGCTTCCGCAGCGACAGCGCCTACGGCACCCACGCCGCCTACGACGACATCGTGCAGGCGGCCAGCGGACTGGTCTGGCTCAACCACCAGGTCTCCGGGCAGCCGCACTACGTGCCCACCGTGCTGGCCGACAAGATCTGCGGCCTGCAGATCGCCCAGTCGGTGCTGGCCGCGCTGCACTACCGGGAGCACGGCGGCAGCGGGCAGCACATCGAGGTCCCGATGGTCGACACCATGCTCGCCTTCAACCTGGTCGAGCACCTGGGCGCCGCCAGCCTGGAGCCCGACGGCGCGTTCGGCTCGACCCGCTCGCTCAGCCCCGAGCGCCGCGCCCAGCGCACCGCCGACGGCTGGATGTGCATCCTGCCGCAGAGCGACCGCAACTGGCGGGACTTCACCGCCTTCGTCGGCCGCCCCGCACTCGCCGACGACCGGCGCTTCGCCACCGGCCCCGACCGCGCCCGGCACGCCGACGAGCTCTACCGGCTGATGGCGGACCTGACCCCGCGACACACCAGCGCCCGGTGGCAGGAGTTCTGCGACCGGGTCGGCATCGCCGCGGCTCCGGTGCTCGACCTGGAGACCGCCGCCACCACCGCCTACGCCCGCGAGGGCGGCCTGCTGCGCGAGGCCGAACACCCCACCGAGGGCCGCTACCGGGTGATCGGCCGCCCGGTCCGCTACTCGGCCGACCCGCAACCGCCGCTGCGGCCCTGTCCGGCCATCGGCGAGCACACCGAGGAGGTCCTGCGGGAGGCCGGCTTCGACCCCGCGCTGCTGATGTGACCCGCAGTTCCCGAACCAGCATGACCCGAACCCGCCTGCCCCGCCTGCCCGTCGACACCTCCCGGAGTGGACCAACCGTGCCTGCCGCCACCGACTCCCAGCTCTCGTTCCCCGAAGTCTCCCTCCCCGCATCGGCCCGGCAGCTGCGCGCCGAAGTCCGGGCCTTCCTCGACGAGGAACGGGCCCGCGGCACCGTGCTCGGCCGCCCGGACTCCTGGCTCGCCGGCTGGGACCCGGAGTTCAGCCGTCGGCTCGCCGGGCGCGGCTGGGTCGGCATGGCCCTGCCCACCGAGTACGGCGGCGCCGGGCGCGGCTTCCTGGAGCGCTACGTGGTGATCGAGGAACTCCTCGCCGCCGGCGCCCCGGTCAGCGCGCACTGGGTCTCCGACCGGCAGGCCGGCCCGTCCGTGCTCCAGCACGGCACCGAGGAGCAGCGCCGGTTCTTCCTGCCCAGGATCGCCGCGGGGGAGTGCTTCTTCTCCATCGGCATGAGCGAGAAGAGCAGCGGCTCCGACCTCGCCTCGGTCCGCACCCGCGCCGAACGCACCACCGACGGCTGGCGATTGACCGGCACCAAGATGTGGACCGGCGGCGCCCACGCCAACGACTACGCCATCGTGCTGGCCCGCACCGACGACGCGGACGACAGGCACGCCGGGCTCAGCCAGTTCATCGTCGACCTGCGCGCCCCCGGCGTGCGGGTCGAGCCGATCCACCTGATGAGCGGAGAGCACCGGTTCAACGCCTTCCACCTGGCGGACGTCCACGTCCCCGACAGCAGGCTGCTCGGGCGGCGGGGCGACGGCTGGCAGCAGGTGACCGGCGAGCTGGCCTTCGAACGCAGCGGCCCGGAACGCTACCTCTCCACCTTCCCGCTGCTGGTCTCCCTGCTGCGCGAGCTGGAGCGGCGCGCCGCCACGGCCGCACAGCTCACCCAGGTCGGCCTGCTGACCGCTCGCCTGCACAGCGTCCGCCGGCTCTCCGTCGGCGTGGCCGCCGCGCTGGACGCCGGAACCTCGCCCGACACCCAGGCCGCCCTGGTCAAGGACCTCGGCACCCGGCTGGAGGGCACCCTGATCGACACCGTGCGCGGCATCCTGCCGACCCCGGCCGACCCGCACGCCACCCCCGGCAGCCACGCCGAACTCCTCGCCTTCGCCCTGCTGCACAGCCCCGGCTACACCCTGCGCGGCGGCACCAACGAAATCCTTCGCGGCATCATCACTCGTGGACTGGAGCAGCACCGATGAACACCCACACCATCGACACCACCACCCCGGTCATCCCCGCCGACGCCTACGACACCGCAGCCTTCTTCGCCGACCCGGACGCCATCGCCGTCGTCACCAACACCACCGCCCCGGACGCCGTCCCGCTCCCCGCTCCCGACGCGGCCACCGCCGACCTCCTCACCGCCGCGCGGCAGGCCGGCCGCCGCGCCGTCCCCGCCCCGCTCGCCGAAACCGCCCTGGTCGCCCGCCCGCTGCTGCACCGCGCCGGCCTGCCCACCCCCGACGGCCCGCTCAGCTACGCCATCGCCCCCGAGCTGACCATCCGCTTCGCCCACCCGGCCGACTCGGCCGTCGGGTCGGCCGGCTGCGCCGGCGCGGACGACACCCTGCTGGTCACCGGCACCCTGCGCCGCGTCCCCTGGGCCCGCACCGCAACCGCCGTGGTCGTGGCGGCCACCGCTCCGTTCGGCCCGGTCCTGTTCACGCTCACCCCGGACCAGGCGGTGCTCACCCCCGGCGCCAACCTCGCCGCGGAACCGCGGGACGACCTGCACCTCGCCGCCGTCGAGATCCCCGCGGCGCAGGTCCGCCGGATCACCCCGGACCTGCTGGCGGAGGCCGAGCTGCGGGCGGCCCTGGCCCGGGCGGCGCTGATCGCCGGAGCCGCCGAACGCTGCGTCGAGCTGACCGTCGCGCACACCACCGCCCGCACCCAGTTCGGGCGCCCGCTCAGCGGCTTCCAGGCCGTCAAGCAGGAGGAGGCCCGGCTGATCGAGGAGGCCGCCCTGGTCCGCGCCGCCGTCCAGGCCGCCGCCGCGCCACTGGACGCGGGCGGCTGCTCGCCCGCCACCTGGTT
Organism: Kitasatospora sp. LaBMicrA B282; assembly: GCF_050325825.1. Lineage (NCBI taxonomy): Bacteria > Bacillati > Actinomycetota > Actinomycetes > Kitasatosporales > Streptomycetaceae > Kitasatospora > Kitasatospora sp. LaBMicrA B282. The sequence goes on along the minus strand of NZ_JBNQTI010000008.1, from coordinate 982 downwards.
CGCCGTCGCCGCCGCCAAGACCCAGGCCGCCGCCTCGGCCGCCGAGATCGCCCGGATCGCCCACCAACTGCACGGCGCCATCGGCATCACCACGCTCCACCCGCTCCACCTGGCCACCACCCGCCTGTGGTCCTGGCGCGACGAGGACGGCGACGAGACCACCTGGGCCGCCCGCCTGGCCCGCACCCTCTCCGCCGCCACCCTCTGGCCCACCCTCACGGCCACCCCCTGAAGCCCACCGGCGGCACCGACCGCACCGGCCGCCGACCGGGTCCCGCACCATCGTCGGACCCTGCGCCTATACTCCGCCGGTGGCCATACCCGAACTCATCCCGATCGCCTACCTGCCCGAATACCGCACCGCCATGATCGGTCACTACGACCATGGGCAGTTCTGGGCGAGCCTGACCGGCGCCTACCCCCAGAGCTTCGACTGGCGAACCATGCGTGCCCAGTGGCGCGAGCACCAACGCTTCTACGCCGTCCTGCACCGCTTCGACCACGACGGACACCACGTCGGATCGGACGTCCGGCGAGCGCCGGCGGCGGGGGGAGTGTCGGAGGCCGAGGCCGAGGTCGCCACCTGGCTCGCCGACCTTCCCGGCCTCACATACGGAGCCATCGCGGTCCGGCCGTTCCGGATCGTGGTCGACGACGTCGTCTTCGGCCTGATTCCGGAGCAGTACACCGAGGCCGGTCGGGACTGGGAACGGGTCGAACTCGTCCCCGAGGGCCTGAGCTTCGCACCCCCGTGGAACGGGATCTACGACACGTAGCAGGCACCGGCTCCCGAGGCGCGGCGCGGCCTCAGCACGGCGGGGTGAACGGCGGTGCCGTGCCCCGCCGCGCGGTCCTCCGGCTAGGCAGTGTCGTCAAAGTGATCTTGGATAGTGGATCATGATGTGGTGATACGTCGCCATGAACTCTCCGATGCCGAGTGGGGCCTGGTGGAGCCGCTGCTTCCCAGGTCCGGCAAGGGTCG